>JAYWAQ010000508.1:0-4092 GCA_043782305.1 Burkholderiales bacterium | reverse complement strand
AGGTTCGAACTGACACGAGCTTTGAAGCGGTCATGCGCGCCTGCGCCGAGCCCCGACCGGATCAAGGTGGGACGTGGATCAGCGAGGCGATTATTGAGGCCTACAGTGCGCTGCATCACGCCGGTTTCGCACATTCCGTTGAGACGTGGATGGACGGTGAATTGGTCGGTGGCCTCTACGGCATCGCGCTGGGACGAGTTTTCTTTGGTGAGAGCATGTTCATGCGCCGCACCGATGCGTCAAAGATTGCGTTTGTACATCTAATTGCGCAGCTCAGGCGATGGCAATTCGAGCTCGTCGATTGTCAGCAAAAAACGGATCACCTTGCCTCGCTGGGCGCCGCGCCGATTTCGCGTGCTGACTTCCTTCGACGGCTTGCGCGATTGGTACACTCAGACGCCAAAGCACCTCGTTCAGGTGCATGGCAGTTTGATCGGGATGTGCTGGATGATTTCTTTGGCACCTGAACATGAGTAAGTTAAATGACCTGGCGCAGGTGCCGTGGCAGGCGCTGCAGTTCTATTCAACTGCGCCGTATCCGTGCAGCTATTTGGATGGACGCACTGCGCGCTCGCAGGTCGCCACACCGAGCCATCTCATCAACTCAAACGTGTACGGCGAGCTTTTGCGCGTAGGCTTTCGCCGCAGCGGTACCTTCATCTATCGACCCCACTGCGACGGCTGTAACGCCTGCACACCGCTGCGCGTTCCGCTGGCAACATTTGCGGCCACGCGCAGCCAGAAGCGAGCGTGGGAGCGACATCGGCAGCAATTCGCCGTCAGTTTCGTGCCACTTGATTATCGTGCTGAGCATTACGAGCTCTACCTCAAGTACCAACGCCTGCGCCATCACGGCGGCGGCATGGACAGCGACAGTCGCGAGCAGTATCAGCATTTCCTGTTGCAAAGCCATGTCGAAACTTTGCTCGTTGAGTTTCGCGACGATAAGCGGCAACTCGTGATGGTGAGCCTCATCGACGTGCTGGGCGACGGCCTCTCTGCCGTATACACCTTCTACGACCCGTCCATCAAAGGCAGCCTCGGCACGTTCGGTGTCATGTGGCAAATCGCGCAGGCAAAGTCGCTCGGGCTGGATTACGTGTACCTAGGGTACTGGATCGATGGCAGCGACAAGATGGCGTACAAAGCCAACTTCGGGCCTAATGAAGTTTTGTTGGATGGAGTTTGGCGTCCCGAGCCGACTGAAGCGCGTTGACGCTCGTTCACGGCAACTGGTTTTGCGACGCTGAAAATGAAAAAAGGACTGACAATTTCTCGTAAGTCCTTGATTTCATTGGTGGGCGATACTGGGTTCGAACCAGTGACCCCTGCCGTGTGAAGGCAGTGCTCTACCGCTGAGCTAACCGCCCAATCAGCTTAATTCTAGCAATCTGACGGGGCCGCTTGCTGGAGGATTTTGTATTCACCGTTGTCACCGTCGATTCTGGCCAATCCGCGTATAGCTTTTTCTTGAATCGGCTGTTTTGCTGGGGCTAAGCACCGATTTGGTCATTTATCGAGAAATACATAAAACGCTCGCTAGCCCATATATAACGGTCATTGCACAATAAAGCTGTTAAGGCTTTCGCATGACCACGATGTAGTTTACGTTGGTGTCTTCGACCCATTTGGCGGCGTGGGTCAGTGGGTTGTAGGACATGCCGTGCATTTTGACCAGCTCCGGCCCTGCGGCGCGGGCGAAGCCGATGAGCTCGGATGGTTTGAGGAATTTGGCGTATTCGTGCGTGCCTTTGGGCAGCAAGCCGAGCACGTATTCCGCGCCGAGCACGGTCAGAGCGTAGGCTTTCGGTGTGCGGGAAATGGTGCTGAAGAATAGGTGCGCGCCGGGCTTGGCGAGTTTGGCGCATGCTTTGACTACCGAGGCGGGATCGGGGACGTGTTCGAGCATTTCGAGGCAAGTGACGATGTCGAATTGGCCCGCAGCCTCATCGGCCATGGCTTCTGCCGTGGTTTCACGGTAGTTGACGACCACATTCGATTCCAGCGCGTGCAGTTTGGCCACCGACAGCGCTTTGGTCGCCATGTCGATGCCAGTGACTTGCGCGCCCATGCGTGCAAGCCCTTCAGAGACGAGGCCGCCGCCGCAGCCGATGTCGATGGCTTTTTTGCCCCTTACGCCCGCCGCATGTTCATCGACCAGCGCCAGTCGCAGCGGGTTGATATCGTGCAGCGGACGGAATTTGCCGTTTTCGTCCCACCACTGGCTGGCCAACGCCGAGAATTTGGCGAGCTCTGCCGGATCGGCATTGTGCTTAGGATCGGCGTTACTGTTTGGAATGGCTTGGTCGTGAACGGTGGTCATGGGTACTGCTTTTTACTTGGCATTACTTGCGAAGCGCTGCGACGCGCTCGCTAATGCTTTGGATCTTGGGTGCCAATTCTGACATTGTGGCGACCGACGCGCCGGTCAGCGCGCCCTCTTTCACGCGCTGCGCGCCTGCGATCCAAACATCGCTGACGTCGGCGCGCGAAGCGGCATAAACGAAATGCGATACGGGGTCGAAGAGGGGCGTCATGCCGGGTGAGTTGAGCGAGAGTGCGATCATATCGGCGGCTTTTCCCACTTCCAGCGAACCGGTTACGTTAGCTAAGCCGGTTGCCCGCGCGCCACCCAGCGTAGCCATGGTGAAGGCCTGATCTGCGTTTACTGCGGAGGCGTCGTTAGCTTGCACTTTGCCGATCAGCGCTGCGAGGCGCATTTCCTCGAACATATCGAGGCGATTATTGCTTGCTGCGCCGTCAGTGCCCAAGCTCACGTTGATGCCCGCGGCAAGCATTTGCGTGATCGGTGCCAGGCCGCTGGCAAGCTTTAAATTGGAAGAAGGGCAATGCACTACGGACGAGCCGTAGCGCGCCAACGTTGCGATATCTTCTTCGTTCAAGTGAACACAGTGCGCTGCAAAAAAATCGGGGCCTAATGCGCCTAGGCGGGCGAGTCGCGCGGTCGGCCGTTCGCCCGATTGTGCGACGGCGTCTGTGACTTCCTGCGCCGTTTCTTGCAGGTGGGTGTGAACGGGCAGGCCAAGCTCATTGGCGAACGCGAGTACGTGCGTGAAAGTGGCGTCACTGATGGTGTACGGTGCGTGCGGCGCGAGTGCAAACGAAAGCAGCGGTTCGTCCGCGAATTCATCACGCACCAGGAGTCCCGTAGTGATGTAGGCGTCGGCGTCGGATGCGTAGCGCGTCGGAAAGTCGATAACGGGCAACGCCAGAACGCCGCGCATGCCGGCGGCGAGAAAGACGCGGGCCACAGTGCGCGAGTAGAAGTACATGTCGACGCAGGTCGTGGTGCCACCGAGCAGCATCTCCGCCACAGCGAGTTGCGTTCCGGTCTGCACGAAATCGTCGTCGACCAGTTCGCCTTCCATCGGCCAGATGCGCTCTTGCAACCACCGATGCAGCGGCAAATCGTCTGCCGCGCCGCGCAATAAGCACATCGCGGCGTGGCAATGGGCGTTGATCAGGCCGGGGGCGAGTAGGTGGTTTGGCAGGTCGATTCGGTTCGCGATGTTCTCGCTGTGGGCCAGTTCGGCTGCGCTGCCGAGGGCTGTGATGATGCCGGCCTCATTAAAAGTCAACGCAGCATGCTCAATCGCGCGCACGCCGTTAGCCGTGGCGGTGATTAACCAGCGGGCGCGGATGAGGGTGTTACCGATGGGACTCATGAAGACGTACCTATTTGGGTCATTGCCGGCCAATTCGTGGGAATCGCGTGCGATGGGCCGCTATTTTGCAGGTGTTAGAAACACAAAACCCCGCCGGAGCGGGGTTTTTTCACTTTGTCGTCGCTTGGGCGACGACAAAGCTCAGGCAGAACCGTTGCGTAATTACTTACGAATAACGATTTCGCCTTTGACTTCGACTTCAACACGACGATGCGGTTGCAGGCAAGCAATCAGCGCCTTACGGTTCTTCTGCTCACAGACGACGCCGGGAACCGGTTGGGTTTTGCCCATGCCGAGGGTTTCGATCTTGTCTTTCGGTACACCAGCGCCGGCCAAATAGGCGGCAACAGCAGCGGCGCGACGCTCGGAGAGCTTCTGGTTGTATTGCTGCGAACCCAGACGATCA
>JAYWAQ010000507.1:0-4093 GCA_043782305.1 Burkholderiales bacterium | reverse complement strand
TGCCCTGTCATCGCGTGATTGGCGCGAACGGCACGCTAACGGGTTATGCGGGCGGGCTGCACAACAAGGAGTTTCTGTTGAAACTGGAAGGCATTCTTTGAGCCGCAGTGACATCATTGACTTCGTTCTGCTGTCCGCGATCTGGGGCGTTTCGTTTCTTTTCATGCGTATCGCCGTGCCGGAATTTGGGCCGTTTTCGCTGATCGGGATTCGTTGCGGGCTGGCGGCAATTTGTCTGTTGCCGCTGGTGCTGATGCGCGAGGGGAGCGCACAAATGCTGGCCCACGTTCGTGAATTGACGGTGCTGGGTTTTGTCAACGCTTTCATCCCGTTCACGCTCCTGGCTTACGCCGCGCTTTCGCTCACGACAGGGTTTGCCGCATTGATTAACGCGACGACGCCGCTCTGGGCGGGCGTAGTCGGTTTAGTGTGGCTCAACGCGAAATTGACGCGTTTGCAATGGGTCGGGTTGGCGCTTGGCGTCGTCGGGATGGCTGTGCTGACCTGGGGCAAGGTTGACTTCAAACCCGGCGGCTCGGGATTGGCCATTGTGGCGGGCCTGACCGCGACGCTGGCTTACGGATTCGCGTCGCATTTCGCCAAACGGAGGCTTTCCAAAGTGTCGCCGCTGGGCGTTGCGACCGGCAGTCAGGTCGTAGGCACGATTTTGGTGCTGCCGCTAGCGATCATCTATTGGCCGGAAACGCAGCCTTCAGCCAAAGCGTGGGCGGCGGCGATTTTGCTTGCCGTGTTAGCGACCGCTATCGCGTTGATCCTTTATTTTCGGCTGATTTCTCGGTTGGGCAGTCAAAAAGCGTCTTCTGTGACGTTTCTGATCCCAGTGTTTGCCGCAGGCTGGGGCGCTGCGGTGCTGGGCGAAATACCCACGATTCCGATGTACGTTGGCGGCGCGATTGTGCTGGTGGGTACGGCTTTGACGCTGGGATTTGCTGCCCGATTCACGAGAAATCCCGTTTCGGCTGTGCAAAAGCTATAATTCAAGGCTTTTCTGCGAAATCGCGCACTGCATTCATTGCGCATTATCCGGAAACCGTCTGAGTCACACGGGGACGACCAATCGCAGTTGCCACCCGACACCCCACACATTCCTAACGATCGCGCTAGACAATCATGAAACGTACATTTCAACCCTCCGTTATCCGCCGCAAGCGCACTCACGGCTTCCGCGCCCGCATGGCTACCAAAGGTGGTCGCGGCGTGATCCGCGCCCGTCGCGCCAAAGGCCGCGCTGTCCTGTCGGCGTAACACCTGAGTTTGCGCCATTGTCCGCATTGGCGTCCGTTGCGCCCACTGTTCCTGAAGTGTCTGTCGTTGCAGACGCGTCAACAGGAGCGGCTTTTCCGCGAGCAGCCCGCCTGCTCCAGCCGGACGATTTCGTTCGCGCGCTGAAAACGCGCGCCCACCGTGGGCGCTTCATTTGGGTTTATCGTCGCGCTGAGCCTGGTTCAGACATGCAGCAGCGGCGACCTCGCTTAGGCCTCATGATCGGCAAGAAAAATGCGCGCACTGCGGTGCTGCGTAACGCTGTTAAGCGCCGCATTCGTGAACAGTTTCGCCTGCGACAAACCGCTCTGCCAGCGTCGCAGTATGTGGTGCGCTTGAGTATCGCGATAACGACCAAAGATGTCGGTGCAGTGATTGCGGAATGGACGGTCGCGCTCGAACACGACATTGCAAAATTGGCCAAGACGAAGTCTGCCGCCGCCATGGTACTCAGCGTGAACGCATGAGCGAGCAAACGCTCCAGGCTCGCGCTAGGTGGGCTGCCAGCACCGCTGCGTTGGGCCTGATCAAGGCCTATCAGTACGGCATTCGTCCGATGCTCGGGCAACGCTGTCGCTTCTTTCCAAGCTGCTCCGAATACACCGCTGAAGCCATTGGCGAATACGGCGTTCTTCGTGGCTCCACTATGGGCGCGCTACGCCTTGCCAAATGCCACCCGTGGCATGCCGGTGGTTACGACCCCGTACCGGAGCGTGCCACAAAGACCTCTTCCGCTGCGCGACCTGTCGCGCAGCCTGCCTCTTCCAACCCCTAACTGAAAGCCCACGATGGACTTCCAGCGTCTGATCCTGCTCGTTATTTTTTCCATGTCCGGCGTGTTCCTGTTTCAGGCATGGCAGAAGGAAAATGCACCGCTTAAACCGGTAGCGCCGATTGTTGCCCCTGCGGAGAAGAAGGGCGACGTGCCGACGGCGGCCGCTCCCGGCGCAGGCTCCGTGCCGGGAGCGACTACTGCAGCGCCGGTCGCCGGAGCAGTTCCAGGCGCGACCGCTCCAGTCGTAGGCGCTGGCGAAGTTTTCACCGTCAAGACTGATCTTTTCGAAGCAAAAATCAACACGCTAGGTGGCGTGATCGAAGAAGTTGCGCTCAAAGATCATCGCGACGGTGCCGACAAATCAAAGCCGTATTACGTGTTGATGAAAACCAAAGATCGCACGCACGTCGCGCAGTCCGGACTCATCGGCGCTGGGTTACCAAACCACAACACGGCCTATAGCAAGGTTTCGACCAACACCGACATGGGCGCCGCAGCCTCACTCGAAGTGCGTCTGTCCGCGCCGAATACGGGCGGCGGCAAGACTGATCTTGTCTACACCTTCAAGCGCGACAGCTACATCGTCGACGTTGCCTACGACATCACCAACGGCAGCGACGCTGCGATCAGCCCCACCGCATACTTCCACCTGCACCGCGACACCAAAGTCACCGGCAGCGAAAATGGCATGGTCGGTATCTTCCACGGCCCAGTCGTTTACAACGATACCGACAAGTACAAAAAGGTCGATTTCAAGGACATCGAAAAGGGCAAGAAAAACCTCTACACCGCCAACATCGATAGCGGTTGGGTTGGTATGGTCGAGCACTACTTCGTTAACGCGTGGCTGCCTAAAGCAGGCATGAAGCGCGAGGTCTACACGACCAAAGAAGAGGGCGATATTTACCGCGCTGGCCTGAAGGCCGCGGTAGGCGATATCGCGGCAGGTGCGACGGCAAAAATCGACGTGCCGCTCTACGTTGGCCCGCAAGAGCAGGATCGCCTGAAGGCCGCTGCCCCGGGGCTCGAAATCGTTGTTGACTACGGCATCTTTAGTTTCATTGCCGCCCCGATGTTCATGCTGCTCAAGTGGTTCCACGGCCTCGTGGGCAATTGGGGCTGGGCGATCATCTTGTTGACGGTTCTCATCAAGGGCGTGTTCTATCCGTTGAACGCTGCCGCGGGTCGCAGCATGGGCAAGATGAAGCTCGTTGGGCCGAAGCTTAAAGAGTTGCAGACCCGCTACGCCGACGACAAAGCCAAACTCAACACCGAGATGATGGCGCTCTACAAGAAAGAGAAGATCAATCCGCTGGGCGGCTGCCTGCCGGTTGTCGTGCAAATTCCGGTATTCATCTCGCTTTACTGGGTGCTGATCGCGGCGGTTGAGCTGCGTCATGCGCCTTGGGCTTTGTGGATTCACGACCTGTCTGGTCCGGATCCGTTCTATGTGTTGCCAGTGCTTTATGGCATCACCGCGTTTCTGCAATCGAAACTGCAACCGCCGGCTCCGGGTATGGATCCAATGCAGCAAAAAGTGCTGCAATACATGCCTGTCGCTTTCGCGGCGATGTTCTTCTTCTTCCCGGCGGGTCTGGTGCTGTACTGGACGGTTTCGAACATCCTGCAGATCGCGCAACAATGGAATATCAACCGCGTGCTTGAGAAAGAAAAATCGTTGGTGGTTACGGCGGCCAAGCGTTAGTCGACTTCTGTAGGAGCGGCTCTGCCGCGACTGGCTATGCAAGACACCATCGTCGCCATCGCCACACCTCCCGGTCGCGGTGGTGTCGGTATGGTGCGGGTGTCCGGCAAGACACTCTCGACGATGGCAACTGCCGTATGCGGAAAACCGCTGTTGCCGCGCATCGCGCAACACACACGCTTTTTCGACGTCGCCAATCAAATCATCGACGACGGTCTGGCGCTATTTTTCGCAGCCCCTGCGTCGTTCACGGGCGAAGATGTGCTGGAGCTGCATGCGCATGGCTCGCCGATGGTGTTGCAGGCGCTGGTCCGACGCTGCATTGAACT
>JAYWAQ010000506.1:0-11304 GCA_043782305.1 Burkholderiales bacterium | reverse complement strand
GTCGTCTGGCAAACCGGCGTGAGCGTACTTTGACACCACAGCGTGCGACAACATCGCGCCAACCGAGCGGTTGTGGTTGCCGATAACGAACGTGCCTTCGACTTTCTTCTTGTCGTCCAGCGCGGGTTTTGACGCAGCGATCAGCGCGTGATCCAGTGCGCCGGTCAGGCCGTGATCCTGCTCTTCAACGTGATAACGGGCGACCGACGCAGGCATGCGCGGCGTGTAGAACACCTTCGAGAAATCAAGCCCGCGCGCCTTCCAGTGATCAATGCCCGATTGCATATCGAGCCAGTCGCTGTGGCCGATCAATTCGTCAAACGTGCGCACGCCCAGCTTGGCCATCAACTCGCGCGCTTCTTCGGCGACGAAGAAGAAATAGTTAACGACGTGTTCCGGTTGACCGTTAAATTTCTTGCGTAGCTCGGGGTCTTGCGTTGCGACACCGACCGGGCAGGTGTTTAGATGACACTTGCGCATCATGATGCAGCCTTCGACCACCAATGGAGCTGTAGCGAAACCGAATTCATCAGCCCCAAGGAGCGCTCCGATCACCACGTCACGTCCGGTCTTCATCTGGCCATCCGCCTGAACGCGAATGCGACCGCGCAACTGGTTCAGCACGAGCGTTTGTTGCGTCTCTGCCAGACCCAATTCCCAAGGCGTGCCGCAATGCTTGATCGACGAAATTGGCGAAGCGCCGGTCCCGCCGTCATGACCGGCAACAACCACGTGGTCGGCCTTGCATTTGGTCACGCCCGCGGCGACCGTGCCAATGCCGACTTCGCTGACGAGCTTCACGCTGATGCTCGCCTTCGGATTCGAATTTTTCAGATCGTGAATGAGCTGCGCCAGATCTTCAATCGAATAAATATCGTGGTGCGGCGGCGGCGAGATTAGACCGACACCCGGCACCGAGAAGCGCAACTGTGCAATGTATTCGCTGACCTTGTGGCCCGGCAGCTGACCGCCTTCGCCGGGCTTTGCGCCCTGCGCCATCTTGATCTGGATCTGATCGGCGCTGGCTAAATATTCGGCAGTAACACCGAAGCGGCCCGATGCGACTTGCTTGATCTTCGAGCGTAGTGAGTCGCCCTCTTTCGCAGACACTGTGTCGCCGACGCGATGCGCGCCCAAACGCGATTGCATCGTCTCGCCCTTTGCCAACGGGATGTAGCGCTTCGCGTCTTCGCCACCCTCGCCGGTGTTCGACTTGCCGCCGATGCGGTTCATGGCGATGGCAAGCGTGGCGTGTGCTTCGGTCGAAATGGAGCCGAGCGACATTGCGCCGGTGGCGAAGCGTTTGACGATCTCTTTCGCGGGTTCAACCTCTTCCAGCGGCACGGGCGTGCGCTGTTCGAATTTGAAGTTAAACAATCCGCGCAGAGTTTTCAGTTTGCCGGATTGATCGTTGACCAGTGCGGCGTATTCTTTGTATGTAGCGGCGTTGTTCGCGCGAGTTGCATGCTGCAACTTGGTGATGACCTCGGGCGTCCACATGTGCTCTTCGCCACGCGTACGCACGGCGTATTCGCCGCCTGCGTCGAGCATTTCGGCAAGCACGGGGTCATTGCCGAATGCGAGTTGATGCAACCGCATCTGCTCTTCGGCGACTTCGAAAATGCCGATGCCCTGGACGCTGGAGCTAGTGCCCGTGAAATACTGGTCGAGGAAGGCGGCGTTCAGGCCAACGGCCTCGAAAATTTGTGCGCCGCAATAGCTCTGGTACGTCGAGATGCCCATTTTGGACATTACTTTATTCAAGCCCTTGCAGATCGCTTTGACGAAACGCTTTTCGCTTTCGTACGCAGAAATCTGCGGCACGATATCGGAGAGCTGCGTGAGCGTTTCCAGCGCTAGATAGGGGTGAATCGCTTCCGCGCCGTAACCGCCCAGGAGTGCGAAGTGATGCACCTCACGCGCAGAACCGGTCTCGACAACCAGACCGGCAGACGTGCGCATGCCGGTCTTCACCAGATGCTGATGCACGGCCGACGTTGCGAGCAACGCAGGAATCGGCACGCGGTCTGCGGCCACCGCACGATCCGAAAGAATGAGCACGTTCACGCCGAGCTTGATGTTGTCCACAGCCGCAGCGCAGAGACTTGCCACGGCGGCTTCGATGCCTTCTGTGCCCCATGTTGCGGGATACGTAATGTCCAGCTCTTTCGCACGAAACGCGCCGCTGGAGAACAGCTCAATGTGGCGAATGCGCTCCATGTTCTGACTGGTCAGAATCGGCTGCTGCGCTTCGAGGCGCGCTTGCGGCTCCGTCGCGTCGTGGCCCAGCAAATTCGGGCGCGGGCCGACGAAGGTGACGAGCGACATCACCAGTTCTTCACGAATCGGATCGATCGGCGGATTGGTCACCTGCGCAAACAGTTGGCGGAAATAGTTGAACAGCGGCTTTGCCTTGTTCGACAGCACGGTCAGCGCAGCGTCGTTGCCCATGGAGCCCGTGGCTTCTTCGCTATTCGCGACCATCGGCGTCAGGATGACTTTGAGGTCCTCCTGCGTGTAGCCAAACGCCTGTTGGCGATCCAGTAGCGACACTGCCGATTTTTCGGCGGGCGCGGGCTCCGGCAGATCTTCGAGCGACACGCGCGATTGCTCGATCCATTCGCGATAAGGCTTGGCGCCGGCGAGATCGCTCTTCAGGGTTTCGTCATCAATGATGCGGCCCTGCTCCAGATCAAGCAGCAGCATCTTGCCAGGTTGTAAACGCCACTTCTTGACGATTTTTTCTTCAGGGATTTCGAGCACGCCAACTTCGGAGGCCATCACGATCATGTCGTCATCGGTAACCACATAGCGCGCTGGCCGCAAACCATTGCGATCCAGCGTTGCGCCGATTTGTCGGCCATCTGTGAAGGCCATTGCGGCAGGGCCGTCCCACGGCTCCATCAGCGCGGCGTTGTACTCGTAAAACGCCCGACGATCTTCGTCCATGGCGGTGTTGCCCGACCAGGCTTCGGGGATCATCATCATCGCGGCGTGCGCCAGCGAATAGCCGCTCATCACCAAAAGCTCAAGGCAGTTGTCGAATGATGCCGTGTCCGACTGGCCGTCGTAAATGAGCGGCCACAATTTCGGCAAGTCCTCGCCCAGTACGGACGATGCGATCGCGCCTTCACGGGCACGAATCCAGTTGGCGTTACCGCGCAGCGTATTGATTTCGCCGTTGTGGCAGACCATGCGGAACGGATGCGCCAGATCCCACGTTGGGAAAGTGTTGGTCGAAAAACGCTGATGCACCATCGCCAGCGCCGTGACCAGCATAGGATCTTTCAGGTCAAGGTAGAACGCGCCCACCTGATCGGCCAGCAACATGCCCTTATAGACGATGGTCCGCGTGGACATCGACGGCACGTAGAACTCTTTGCCATGGCGCAGCTTGAGCGCCTGAATGGCATGACCAGAGCTCTTTCTGATGATGTAGAGCTTCCTTTCCAGATCATCCTGATCCATGTCTTTCGATCCGCGACCGATGAACACCTGACGAATGATCGGCTCAATCGCGCGCACGCCGTCGCTGAAGCCGGAATCGTCGACCGGGACGTTGCGCCAACCGAGAAGCACCTGACCTTCCGATGCAATTGCGCGCTCTATTTCTTGCTCACAGGCCATTCGTGACGCCGGCTCTTGTGGCAAAAACACCATGCCGACGCCGTACTGGCCGACTGCGGGTAGCGTAATTTTTAGTTTTCCGCACTCTCGCCGGAAGAACGTGTCCGGAACCTGGATAAGGATGCCTGCCCCGTCACCCTGCAATTTGTCCGCACCTACCGCGCCGCGATGGGTCAGGTTCTCCAGAACTTTCAGGCCCTTTTCGACGATATCGTGGCTTTTCCGGCCTTTGATATTCGCCACGAAGCCCATGCCGCAGGCGTCATGTTCGTGCTTGGGGTCGTACAGACCCTGGGCGGCGGGTTTGTAGGCAAAGTCAGGTAGGGCGGCTTGCTGCATTTCGGTATCCAAGGTAGGGCACTCTCTGAAGGCGTTGCATTGACTGTGCCAAGGCGGCACCCCGTAAGTGCTTATCTAGGTCAAGCAATGCAAAAACGGTATAGTTTTATTCACGGGCCGCATAGTTTATCGAATTATGTCTGTTGCTGCAACGCGAGAAATGTTGTTTTGCCGCTCCGTCGATGAAACGTTGCAAGGCGTACCCCTTGCGCTATGCCATTGTCTTGCGGTTAAATCTAGAAATTGCGTATAACGTATTGATTGCGCGCCGGTTTTGTCTGTCGGACGCGCGTATTCCAGAGTTTGAAAGGCCCCACCGTGGTTACATACAGAACGTCAATCAAGTCGCTGCTCGCTGTGGCGGCTCTCGGGCTAGTCTCGCTCATCGCAGGTTGCGGCGGCGGCGGTGCCGTTACGCCGAGCTGCGCAGATACCAATAGTTGTCCCGTTGCAGTGCCCGCGCCCCCACCGCTGGTCATCAACCCAAGCGCACTCAATGCATATGCGGGCATCCCTGTGGTCGTCACGATCAGCAGCGGTGTTGGGCCTTTTCAGGTCTTTACCTCTGACGCGACAGTACTTCCGGTGACTCAGGTGGTGCCTGGTGCTGCGATCACGCTGATACCCAGCAATGTTGACTCGGATCGAGTCGTAACGCTCACGGTGCGTGATGCGGCAGGTCAAACGGTTACCGTTGCCGTTACCGTGAAAGCGACTCCTCTAATTGGAGCGATGACGGTGACACCGGCGAATGCTTCGCGTTGTGGTGCGTTGGGCATTCCTATTGGAACCGTGGCGATTTGTTCTGGCGAAACGGCGTCAGCTTCTTTAACGCTCAAAGGCGCGAACACGTTGCCGATTGCAGGCCGTCAGGTTCGCTTTGACGTCATACTCGGGCCGTACAGCTTTGCACTTGATCGCGACGCAACCGTCTTTGCCAAGACCATTACGGTCACGACCGACCAAAATGGCCAAGCGATAGTGACTATCCGCTCCGATGCGGGGGTGCCTACGCAGGTTTCGCTGATTCGCGGAACCGACATCACCAGCGGCAATCGCGTTGATGCCTCATTCACCATTCTGCAATCGACCAGCGGGACGCCAGCGTTTAGTGTAAGTCCGTCAACCGCAAGCATCACCGGGTATTACGTGAATACGTGTGGCGGGGCCGCCGTCAGTTACGTTATTTACGGCGGTACAGCGCCCTACACGGTATTTGCGAACAACCTGATAGGCATCGTTCTGGAAGCTGCTACTACCCGAGGACAGACGGTTGTCGTACCCGTTTCCGGCGGCGCATTCAGCGTGGTCGCGTCGGGCAGCGCTTGTGCTGGCACTAGTCTTACAACGCTGACCATTACCGATGCGACAGGTCGCGTGATAACTGCCGTATTTAACAACATTGCCGGTACGGTTCCACTGCCGGAAGCTCCGACCCCGAACGACCTGATAGTGACGCCGACTACTACGAACATTGTTTGCGCTAGAGGCACTTCCGTCGGGTTCACAATTTCGGGAGGCACGTCGCCTTACGTCGTCGCAACGGATCGACCGTCAGAAACAACGGTCAACGGCTCGAACATTACGCTCACAAAGGACTTGGTAGCTGGCACTACGATCAAAGTTGCCATCGCAGACGCGAAGAGTAAGATCACTAATGCGTCTATTTCCTGCATCGCAACACCGACACCGGTTTTCCAGTTGATAATGACCCCAGCCAACGTCACAACTACGGCATCTCCTGGCGGTTTCTGTACAACGCCATTCCCGCAGATTGTCGTAAGCGGTGGGGCGGGGCCATTTACAGTATCCATAGATGTTTCTTCCTCAGTCGCGACGGCCGCGTTTGCAGCTACGGGCACGGGAGTAATCGTGGTAACGCCTGCTACTCCCACTAGCGTTGTGATAGGGAAAATCATCGGGATCACCGCCGTCGATTCCGCGACCGGCAGAATCGGAGTCGCAACTGCTACGTGCGTGCCCGCCCCCTAATTGAGGGCCCTCGGCTATGTCGGGGGATCCAAGTAGGTCGACTGAACGGTAAGGCGATGGATGCTTCCAATCCACGGAGGGTATGAGGCGTCTAATTCCGGGTGAAGCGCGACGCCTGTACGCTTCGGCTGATTTCGATCCCTCAAATGTTCCCGCCATTGCGCATCTCATATTGTTTGAGCTGCACTTTTTCACTTGGCCTAAGAATTAGGTGACACCATCAAGTGCTCGGCCTTGCCAGACCACGTGACTACTCCGTCACAAGTGGCCTGCGACCTTTTAAGTTTGGTCGCCACACTCGCCGACACAAATGAATAGCGGCTAAAGCAAAAAAGTCCCAACCCGCAGGCATTTACATTGATGCTGACAAGTCTAGGCGGATAAACGTAGCCTGTGCCCTAGAGGCTAGGTGTAACAGTCGAAGGCCCCGTAACGCTAGCTACTTGAATTCGCTCGGCAATCTCGGTGACTACCGCACTTGGTCTGTCGCGATAGGACTCAACCATAAGATGCGCGGTCTCGGAATACAGCGGGTGGCGCACTTCGTAGAGTTGCCGCAGCCGCGCTAACGGGTCGGTAACCATGAGGAGTGGTCGATCGCGATTGCGCCGGACGCGTTCATAAGACGTTTCTGGCGTTGAGTGCAGATAAATCACCGTGCCGCGCAAACGCATGATTGAGCGTGTTTCGGCGTTGAGAATCGCGCCCCCGCCGGTGCCCAGAATGATGGGTTGTCGCTGCGTCAGCTCATCAATGATTTGCGCCTCACGAACACGAAAGGCAGGCTCGCCTTCAATCTCGAAAATCGTGGCTACGCTAACCCCGGTGCGGCTCTCGAGTTCATGGTCTGAATCGAAGAAGGCAAGACCCAGGCGCTTGGCGAGCAACTGGCCGATAGTGGTCTTGCCAGACCCCATCAGCCCGATCAGAAAAATGTTTTGAGTGTGCACTGCGGCTAAACAGGAAGTACTGTAGATTTGTCCAGAAAGTTAAGACTGGCGGCGATAAAAAAAGGCGCGGATCCGACCCGCGCCTTTTGCCCCATACGGGGTGCGGGGCTCCGCGTTTAGTTCACAGTGCCCGCCGAATCGGTAAGGATCCTGGGTGTCAGGAAGATTAACAATTCCTGCTTGGTAGTGCCGCGATTGGTGCGTTTGAACAAATTACCGATTAAAGGAGCATCACCCAACAGCGGTACTTTGTCTGTCGAATCAGTAATCGTTTCTTCGTAAATTCCACCAAGCACGACCGTGTCGCCATTGTTGGCGATGACCTTGGTTGTGACGTGCCGCGTATTCACGATGGGGCTTCCATCCTGAAAGCCCGCGATAGAGTCTTTGGTCACATCGACGTCGAGGATGACGCGCCCGTCTGGCGTAACCTGAGGCGTGACTTCTAGACCCAGCACCGCACGTATCGTCACCACCGAGGATTGTCCACCTACGCCGCCAGAGACGCGCAGTTTGAATTCCTGACCTTGTGAAATTGACGCCTTTTGGTTATTCGCAGTGACTACGCGCGGACTGGAAATCACCTTACCGCGATTGGCGGCCTCTGCAGCAGAGAGCTCAAGGTTGACCAGATTACCGTTACCTAGGTTTAAGAAGGTCATCGCTAGTGTGCCTGCTGGATTACTCACGGGCAAATTGACGTTGTAGGGAACCGAATTGATGTACGTACCGGTAATCCCGCCCGTCGTCGTGTCGGGTTTCTGCTGCCAGTAGTAGCTGGACGGAGAAAACCCGGTAACGATGCCTGTGCCCGGAACGTTCGCCTGTGCGGCGTCGCCGATCGGCGTGCCAGTTATGCCAATGTTGCGACCATTGCTATTGATACCTACACCAATGCCAAATCGTGCGCCTAACTGGCGGCTGAATGAATCGTCAGCGATGACAACCCGCGCCTCGATCAGCACTTGCTTCACCGAAATATCAATACGTTGGATTAACGCGCGAACTTGATCCAGCTTCGACGGTGTGTCCTGAACGATGAGCACATTGGTGCGAGCATCAATGGTTACGCTGCCGCG
Organism: Burkholderiales bacterium; assembly: GCA_043782305.1. Lineage (GTDB taxonomy): Bacteria > Pseudomonadota > Gammaproteobacteria > Burkholderiales > Casimicrobiaceae > Casimicrobium. Next base: position 3,317 of record JAYWAQ010000506.1, on the reverse strand, counting down.
CTTGGAAAGCACTCCGGTGGACGTCGCGCTCTGTCCGCTTCCGCTTGTTGTCGGTATGAGAATCTTGCGAAGCTCTTCCGCTTTTTGGTAGTTAAGCTGGTACATTTCTGTCCGCAACGGCTCAATATCGGCAACCTGCGCTTTGGCCTCGAGCTCCTGTTTTTCCTTGAGCGCTAATTCTTCCTTGGGCGCAATCCAGACGACGTTGCCATTTTTCCGCATGTCCAACGAGCGCGCCTGCATTACCAGATCGAGCGCCTGATCCCAGGGCACGTCCTTTAGGCGCAACGTAACGTTGCCAGCTACTGTGTCCGATACGATGATGTTGAGCCCGGTAAAGTCGCCGATCACCTGCAGCACCGAGCGTACAGCGATGTCCTGAAAGTTGAGCGACAGTTTTTCGCCTTTGTAGCCAGGGCGAGTGCCTTGCGTCAACTTGTTCGGATCTTCGATGACTGGTTTGACTTCAATTATCAGACGGTTATCAGTTTGATAAGCCGAATGCTCCCAAAGCCCTTTCGGCTCAATCACCATGCGCGTATTGACGCCTTGCGTGAAGGTATCGATCTGTTGAACAGGCGTCCCAAAATCCGACACGTCAAGCTTGCGTTCAAGGTTTCTCGGAACCGTAGTGCGCAGAAAATCGACGATTAACACTTTGCCCTGAGGCTTGATGTCGATGCCGGAGTTTGCGTCGGTAAGGTCAACAATGATGCGACTCTCCCCCGCTTGCCCGCGACGGAAATCGACATCGCGCAAGCCGAAGCTGGCACCTTCTGTCGCCGCTCCAGTAAACCGACCCGTTGCCGGCGCTGCATCCGAGATCGCGACCCCAGGCGCGTCATACAGCGCGATCGACAGCTTTTTCCCATCTGCCTTGACGTCATAAGCTTGCGACTTGAGCAGATTCAACACGACACGCGTACGTCCTTGAGCCTGAACAACGTTATAGCTGCGGAGCACCGAGTCCGTCACCTCGTTGGTTGCTTTGCCGACCGTGGTCGTATTGGCGAAATCGAGCACCAGACGCGGTGGCGTCGCAATAGCAAAAACTGACGGCGCAGCGGTTAGCGGATCCTTCAGCGAAAAAGTCAACGTTGTGCGACCTGCCGCCCCTTTCGCCACGGAGACATCTTCTATGACGTTCTGTGCCTTGGCGACTGGCGCGCAGACGATAAGCGCCATCGGTAGCACTAACGCTAACGTTCGTCCCTTCCCGCAAAGCGCGCGCAATAGTTGCGTGGTGTTCATTTCTTTTGCTCCCGCTCTTGCAGCATGATCTTGGTTTGACGCTCGGCCCAATCGCCAGCACCATCCTGAAATAATTCTTTCATCGTGACTTCACCGTCAGAAATGGCGGTAATTACGCCAAAGTTCTGCCCCATGTAATTGCCTTGTCGAACCTGAAAAACGCGGTTGTCGCCTGCTTTTACCAAGCCGACAATGGCGCGACCTTTTTGTAGTGTGCCCACCATCTTGAGCGTTTCCAGTGGGTAGCCCTCGAGCGCTTCTTTGCGTCGCGCCAGATCGGGACCGCGCGAACCCTTTCCGGTCTCGATTTTCCGCGGTTTGAACGGATCCGCCTGATCGAAAGCGTTGTACGTAAACGCCTCGTAAGGGCGAATCGCAGGAATTGGCTCGATCTTGCCTTTGGCGGCCAGACCCTGCTCAGCCATCCATGACTTCAAATCCTGATCGTCGCCACCGCCGCAACTGGACAACAAGACGGCACTCGCAGCAATCAACAAACAGCCAACCGGGCGCGTAATGAGTGGTTTCATCATTTGGGCGCCTTCGCCGCTTCCTTCGCCTTGCGCTGCTTCGACACTTCTTCGTCATCGAGGTAACGGAAGGTTTTGGCAACGGCCTCCATGGTCAAGACACCGTCCTTGGGATCTTTATTGGTGATCGCGATGTCGTTCAAGGTAACGATACGCGAAAGCTGCGAAACGTCGCTTGTGAACGCGCCAATGTCGTGATAGTTGCCGGTTACGCGCAAATCGACGGGTAGTTCGGCGTAGAAATCCTGCTGCCGCTCGGCGCTAGGTTTGAACAATTCAAACTGGAGACCGCGACCCAATCCAGCCTGATTGATGTCGGAGAGCAACGCATCCATCTCGCTCTTGCTGGGCAGTTGCCGCAACAATGCTCCGAACTGTTGCTCAACTTCCTTGAGCTGCTGTACGTACAAATCGAGGTTAATGGCTTGCGCCTTTTTCGTACTGTACTCCTGACGCAGCGTGACTTCCTGCTTCTCTTTCGCATCCAGTTCATCGTACTGCGGCATCCAGCCGAAATACGCAGCAAGGCCCATCAGTATCAGAATCAGCAGCGTAATCGCACCAAATTTTGCCGGTAAAGGCCATATCCCGATGTCGCGGGGATTCAGGCGTTTTATTTCGTCCCAAGTCATCTCTACGCCCTATTTCGTGATTGCTTGCATGACTTTTTCACGCGAGCTGGGAGCTACCGCAGGCGCTGCACCAGGCGCAGCAGATTTTGCGGGAACCGCTTCGAGGCCCTTGAGGCCGATGTTCAAGCTGAATTCGTTAGCCCGCTGATTACGGTCGGTCACCGCCTTGATCTCGACTAACTCGGGCTTCTCCAGATATGGAGAAGATTCAAGATTGCGCATCAGGGTGGAGACGCGCGCGTTGGATTGGGCCAGACCCACCATATTAATTTTTTGGCCCGTCTGCTTGATCGCTTTCAGGTAGACGCCATCAGGCAGCTGACGCACGAGCTGATCCACCAGTTTGACCGAGGCACTACGATTGACTTGCAGCGTTTCCACAACAGATTTCCGCGCCAACAGCGCTGCAGTCTGCTCCTTAAGCTTTTTGATCTCGTCAATCTGTTCGGTCAGCTTTTTATTTTCCGCGACTAGAAAATCGTTACGGCGCTGCTGAGAGGCAATGCGCTCATCCAGATACAGTTTGCCGACGTACCAGAGCGCGGCACAGCCAACCAGAACTCCAAGGAGAATGAAATTGAATTCGCGGCGTCGCACCGCGCGTTTCATCTCGCGGTGGGGCAGCAGGTTAATGCGAATCATGCGTCGAACCTCCGCAATGCCAAGCCACAGGCGACTAACAACGCCGGGGCATCAGCCGCAAGTTGCCGGGACTTTACGCCGGGGGAAAGGCCCATCTCGGCGAAAGGATTGGCGACGGAAGAAATTACGTTTGTACGTCGCGAAACGGCATCTGATAACCCCGGAAGCGCCGCACAACCACCTGCAAGTAGCATATAGTCAAGCTGCCCCTGCGCGCGTGAGGTCAAAAAGAACTGCAACGCGCGCGCAGCTTCGATGGCAA
>JAYWAQ010000505.1:0-4094 GCA_043782305.1 Burkholderiales bacterium | reverse complement strand
TATTGCAGCCGGAATGTCGCATGATTCGCGTCATGAATTTTGCCGAGATTGTGATCCATGCGCGTGACTTCGAGCCACTCGCCTTGCGGCGTTACCATGCGCCACGCCGCCAGATTGTCGAGCGCGGTTCCCCACAGCACGGCCTTCTTGCCACCTGCATTCATCGCCACGTTACCGCCAATGCAGCTCGCGTCCGCACTGGTCGGGTCACATGCCCAAACGAGACCCGCATGCTCCGCAGCTTCCATCGCGCGGCGCGTGACCACACCCGCTTCGCATTCGATGACACCGTAGGCTTCGGTGTGCCCCGGCAATATTTCGAACTTGACCGAGGACAGCGTCTCCAGCTTCTCGGTGTTGATCACTGCAGAAGTTTTCGTAAGCGGAATCGCACCACCGGTATAACCCGTTCCACCGCCGCGCGGGATGATCGTGAGGCCGAGTTCGATGCAACCGTTGACGAGACCAACGACCTCTTCTTCGGTATTGGGATGCAAAACGACGAACGGATACTCCACGCGCCAGTCCGTCGCATCGGTCACATGTGATACCCGCGCAAGACCGTCGAACGTGATGTTGTCCTTGTGCGTTACTTTGCCCAACACTTTGAGCACGCGTTTGCGCAAATCCCAGGTCTCACGGAACTGCGCTTCAAAGCGATCCACCGCTTTCGCAGCCCGATCCACCAGCTCACCCACTTTTGCTTTGCGTGCTTCGCCATCGGCATCAGCAACGTCCACGTTGCGACGCTTTTCCACCTCGCGCAGGCGATGTCGAAGCGCGTCGATCAGCATCGCGCGTCGGCGTGGGTTGTCGATCAGATCATCCTGCAAATACGGATTTCGCTCCACGACCCAGATATCGCCCAGCACTTCGAACAACATGCGCGCGCTACGACCCGTTTTCCGCTCGCCACGCAGTGAATGCAGAATGTCCCACGCATCATCGCCGAGCAGGCGAATGATGATTTCGCGGTCGGAGAAGCTCGTGTAGTTGTACGGGATTTCGCGGATACGAGGGCCTTCGCTACCTTGCTCTCCCGATGCTGACTCAACCTGCGAAGCTTTTTGCGCAATTGTTCGCGGCTTCACGGAGCTTGCGTTGGAAGCTGCCGCCGCTGCGGGCATTGCGTCCAGTCGAAAGAGTCTGGCCAGGCGCAGAACCGAGCTCGCCATCGACATCAAGGGAGCCTTCATGGGCAGCCGCTACGGTGAGCTCGCGCACACCCCGAGTGAATAGGGGAGCAGTATATCGCGGTGCAGCAATCGCTTAAACCCGCAACCGCACGCGGTTTGGCCCTGTTTGCAAGACGGTTTTCTGTAGCATTCGCATCTCACCAAATTTTGCCCGCAGCAGAGGTCAGCGCACCATGAAATTTCGTTTCCCCGTCATCATCATCGACGAAGACTGGCGCGCCGAATCGTCGTCGGGTCTGGGCATCCGGGCGCTTGCGAAGGCGCTGGAAGAGCAGGGCGTCGAGGTGGTCGGCGGCTTTACCTATGTCGACGTCGGCACGATGGCCAATCAGGCGGCGCGTGCTTCGGCCTTCATCGTCTCGATTGATGATGAAGAGGTCAACGAGGATGGCATTGAGAGTCAGGCCGTGATCGACCTGCGCACCTTCATCGAGGCGACGCGACGTCGCAACGCCGATGTGCCGATCTTTCTGTTCGGCGAAACCCGCACATCGCAGCATTTGCCCAACGAAATCCTCAAGGAGCTGCACGGCTTCATTCATATGTTTGAGGACACGCCTGATTTTGTAGCGCGTACCATCATCCGTGAGTCCACCAAGTATCTGAACGCGCTGCCGCCGCCGTTCTTCAAGGAGCTGCTCGACTACGCGCGTGACGGTTCATACTCGTGGCATTGCCCCGGTCATTCGGGCGGCGTGGCGTTCTTGAAGAGTCCGGTGGGGCAGATGTTCCACCAGTTTTTTGGCGAGAATATGCTGCGTGCGGACGTCTGCAATGCGGTCGATGAACTTGGGCAATTGCTGGATCACACGGGACCGGTGGCGGCCTCCGAGAGGAACGCAGCGCGCATCTTCGGCGCTGATCATCTGTTCTTCGTCACCAACGGCACCAGCACGTCGAACAAGGTCGTGTGGCACGCCAACGTCGCGCGCGACGACATCGTGGTGGTAGATCGCAATTGTCACAAGAGTATCCTGCACGCGATCATGATGACCGGCACGGTGCCGATCTTTTTGCAGCCGACGCGCAACCACTTCGGCATCATCGGCCCGATCGCGCGCGACCAGTTTTCGCGTGAATCGATTCAGAAGAAAATCAACGCGCATCCGCTGGTCAAGGACAAAAAAGCCAAGCCGCGTGTGCTGACGATCACGCAGAGTACCTACGACGGCGTGCTCTACAACGTCGAAACGATCAAGAAGGAATTGCAGGGCTACGTCGAGAACCTGCACTTCGATGAAGCCTGGTTGCCACACGCCGCGTTCCATCCGTTCTATCAGGACATGCACGCCATCGGGCCGGGCCGCAAGCCTTGCAAGGACTCGATGGTGTTTGCCACGCAGAGCACGCACAAAATGCTCGCCGGTTTGTCGCAGGCGTCACAAATTCTCGTGCAGGATGCGGTGAATCTCAAGCTCGATTTCACGCGCTTCAACGAGGCGTACTTGATGCACACGTCAACGAGCCCGCAGTACGCGATCATCGCGAGCTGCGACGTGGCGGCCGCGATGATGGAGCAGCCCGGTGGCGGCGCGCTGGTGGAAGAAAGCATTTCCGAGGCGCTCGATTTCCGTCGCGCAATGGCCAAGGTCGACAAGGAATTCGGCAAGGACTGGTGGTTCAAGACCTGGGGGCCGAGCAAGTTCGCGCATGAGGGCTCTGGCAAGCGCGAAGACTGGTTCTTGAAGCCCACCGACAAGTGGCACGGCTTCGGCAAGATCGAGGCAGGCTTCAACATGCTTGACCCGATCAAGGCGACTATCGTCACGCCGGGGCTCGACATCAACGGCAAATTCTCGGCGCAGGGTATCCCGGCGTCGCTCGTCACCAAATACCTCGCAGAACACGGCGTTGTCGTGGAAAAAACCGGGCTGTACAGCTTCTTCGTCATGTTCACGATCGGCATCACCAAAGGCCGCTGGAACTCGCTCGTGACCGAGCTGCAACAGTTCAAGATGGACTACGACCAGAACCAGCCGCTGTGGAAAGTGATGCCGGAATTCATCGTTAAGTACCCACAATACGAACGCATCGGCCTGCGCGATCTCGCGCAGCGCATTCACGAGGTGTACCGCAAATACGACGTCGCCCGCGTGACCACCGAGATGTACCTGTCGCCGATGGAAGCCGCGATGAAGCCGTCCGACGCGTTCGAAAATCTCGCGCACCGCACGGTGGATCGCGTAGCGATTGACGAGCTCGAAGGTCGCGTCACCGCGATGCTCGTGACGCCCTATCCGCCGGGCATTCCGTTGCTAATTCCGGGTGAGCGCTTCAACAAAACCATCGTGCAGTATTTGAAGTTCGCGCGTGAGTTCAACACGCTGCTGCCGGGATTTGATACGGACGTGCACGGGCTTGTCATGGAGCATGACAAGGGCGGGGAGCAGTATTTTGTGGATTGTGTGAGGGTTTAGGGCGCGTGGGTCGTTTGCGACTCCAATGAGGATCGGCTATGGACGCATTCCTCGCTGTTGCATGCGTCGTCTCCGGCATATTTGCCGGGTCGACAATAGGCGTGGTGTTTGGTTTTTCCGTGGCGGGGCACAACGACGTTTTGAGTGGCATCGAACCGAAAGAAGCAAACTTTCTTGTGCGCTTTTTATCTAGGCCGACAAACAATCTTTCGTTAGTAGATAGCGTGCTGTTTGTGACGATTATCCTTAGCTGGATTCTTGTTTTCTTTGGGCTTTGCGCGACGCCACTGTTTGTTGCCAAACTGTCCGACAGTATTTCTGGCACTACGCTAATCGTTGCCTATTCTGCGTTTGCTGTGGCTTGGTTTGTTGGGCAAATTATTGGTAGAGGTTTGTGGATTAGATCTGTGAGTCCAACTAGTCGGTAGGATGGCTCGAGCGCCCCTTCAGCCCGCGCCGAGGAGCGCAGCAACGGGCGGTC
>JAYWAQ010000504.1:0-4097 GCA_043782305.1 Burkholderiales bacterium | reverse complement strand
ACAACACCGAAGGCATGACCTTCGGGCCGCGATTACCGAACGGCAACCGCACCCTGGTGTTCGTCAGCGATGACAACTTTCGCGGCAGCCAGTTGAACCAGTTTCTCGCGTTTGAAGTGATTGAGCCGAGGCCGACCGTTTCGTACGTGATCGAGCCGCCGCCGATGTGGTGGCCCTATCCGTATTACGGCTACCGGCCTTGGATTCCGAGACCGCGTTTGGTGCCAATGCCCAAGCCCAATTAGGCGTTGCGCTCCACCGCGTCAAGTACGCTTCTGCGTATTGCGCGCCGCTACCAATCGCACGATGTGTTGAGAACTTTTTACTTCAAAAAGTGCGTCAGCATACGATTCAAAAAGCGCTGCCCACGCTCAGTCGGACGGATGAATTCGTGCGTCCTCGTCAGTAATTCCTCACGCTCAGCCTCATCGAGCGCCCTGCTGACGAGCGAAATCGGATAACCCGTGCGCTCGCCAAACCACGCGACCGGAAAACCTTCATTCAGGCGCAGCGCGTTCAGCATGAACTCGAAACCGATCTCATCGCGCTTCACGTCGCGGCGCTCGAACACGCAGCTCGCGGGATCGACTGACAGCGCCTTTTGCATGTAGTCGCGCGGTTGCTTCACGCGTTCGGTGCGGACGATTTTTGCCGTTTCCGTGGGGCTGCCGGGCATCGACACTTTGCCATGCGCACCGGCACCAATTGCCACGTAGTCGCCGAAGCCCCAGTAGTTCAAATTGTGCTGGCAACGCATGCCCGGCTTCGCGTAGGCGGAGGTTTCGTAGTGCTCATAGCGGGCAGCCGCAAGCATTTCCTCGACGCGCATCTGCATGTCAGCGGCTTCATCGTGATCAGGTAGTGGCGGCGGCTTTTTTGCGAAAACGGTGTTCGGCTCCAGCGTCAATTGATAGCAGGACAAATGCGGCGTCTGGAAGGTGAGCGCTTCACGGATATCGCTTTCGCATTCGGCCATCGACTGCGCCGCGCCCCCAGTTCGCGAAGCGGGTAATGCGTACATCAGATCGAGGTTCACATTACCCACGGTAGCCAGCCCAATCTCCACGGCGCGTTTTGCCTCCGCGCTGTCATGCACGCGTCCAAGTGCCCGCAAATGCGCGTCGTTGAAGCTCTGGATGCCGATGGACAGCCGCGTAATGCCCGCCGCTTTGAACTCCGCAAACTTCTGCATCTCGAAGGTGCCGGGGTTGGCTTCCAGCGTAATTTCGGCCTGTGGCGAGAGTCGCGTGCGGGCTCGCACGCCAGCAAGGATGTCAGAAATCGCCTGCGCAGAAAAAAGGCTCGGCGTACCGCCGCCAATGAACACCGTATGAATCGTGCGGCCCCAGAAATCGGGCAACTGCACCTCAAGATCACTCATCAACGCGGTGATGTAATCCTGCTCGGGCAACCCGCCGCTCTGTTCATGCGAATTGAAATCGCAGTACGGACATTTGCGAATGCACCACGGAATGTGGATGTAGAGCGAGAGCGGAGGAAGCGCTGTGAAATGGGGACCGAGCATACGGAGCAGTATACTTGACCAATGTTGACCAACTTAAATTGAAAGGAACATTGATCATGGAAACCGTCAATTTGTACGAGGCAAAAACCAACCTGTCGCGACTCGTCGACCAGGCGAACGCGGGCGAGCAAATCGTAATTGCCAAAGGCGGCAAGCCCATGGCGATGCTAATGCCGCTTACGCCAAAGAAACGCACGATTCGCTATGGTCTGATGAAGGGGCAATTTGAAGTGCCCGATGACTTCGATGCGCCGTTGCCCGACGACGTCATTGCAGCATTCGAGCGATAACTGAGCGCGCAATGACGCTGTTGCTCGACACGCATTTTTTATTGTGGATTGCCAACGGCGATCATCGCCTGACGCCGACGGCAAAGAAGATTATCTCCGGCGCAGACGCGGTCTACATGTCCGCCGCCTCGCTATGGGAAATTTCAATCAAAGTCAGCGTCGGCAAATTGGCGGTTGACGTCAATGCGCTAACGGAATCGCTGCTTAACGCCGGGCTTGTGGAACTACCCATTTCCATCGAACACGCAAAGGCGCTCAAAGCATTGCCGCCCGTCCATCGCGACCCGTTTGACCGCATGCTAGTCGCGCAAGCCATGACCGAGCCGATGCATTTGCTGACAGTCGATGCGGCTCTCACAGCGTATGGGCCATGTGTTAAGTACGTGTAATCCGCTTCGTCAATATCCGTGAACGGCGTTGTCAGGAAATTGCTCCGACTTGACCTCAACCACATACGCTGCGACACCTTCGTCAATGCTCGCGTAGCCCTGCATGAAGTTCTTCACGAAGCGCGGCAATTTTCCGCGCGTGATGCCCAGCATGTCGTGCAGCACGAGCACCTGCCCGGAGCAATCAACCCCAGCACCAATACCAATCGTCGGAATCGGCAACAGGCGCGTGATCTCGGCCGCGAGCACAGAAGGAATAAGTTCAAAAACGATCATCGCAGCACCTGCTTCGGAGAGCTCCTTCGCATGCTGCCGCAACACGCTGGCCGCCTCGTCGGTCTTGCCCTGAATGCGATAACCGCCCAACGCATGCACCGACTGTGGCGTCAGCCCCAGATGCCCGCACACGGGCACGCCACGCTCGGTCAAAAAGCGTACCGTTTCTGTCGTCCAGCCACCGCCTTCCAGTTTGATCATGTGCGCGCCCGCCTGCATCAGTGCAGCGGCGGACGCCATCGCCTGCGACGGTGATTGCTGATAGCTTGCGAACGGCATGTCACCAATCACCCACGCCGTTTTGTTCCCGGCCGCGACCGAGCGAACGTGATAGGCCATCTCGTCGAGTGTCACCGGTACCGTGCTCGCTTTGCCCTGTAACACCATGCCTAGGGAATCGCCGACTAAGAGCATTTCTACGCCCGCGTCATCGAGCACGCGAGCGAACGTCGCGTCGTAGCAGGTGAGCATTGTGAGCTTTTCGCCGGATGCGTGCAGCTCACGCAGGCGGTGCAGCGTGATGGGTTTGCGGGTTGTCGCAGAGTGTTCTTGTGAGTGGGAGGACATGATTCAATCCTGAGTGTCTGAGACGGGTATGAGTTGTACGAGCGGCTCAGCGGCGACCCGAGATTTTGCAGCGTCGTGCGGGTCGCGGCAAAGTCCCTCCTAAAGGACGTCACGCGCCAAGCTGCACGCGCAGCGAAGTGAGCACTTCTTCCAGCTCGGCAACCTTCGCCTCCAGCGCAGAAACGCGCTCTGACAGCGCCGCTTCACGATCCATTTTCGTCGGTGGCAAAACCACTGCATCAGCAGTCGGAAGCTCCCCGCCAAACAACATATGCTGCCACTTGGCGGCCCGCGCACCTGCCTCACGCGGCAGTTGCACGACGAGCGGTGGCGTTAACTCGCTCATCGCCTGCAACGTCGATTCCAGCTCGCCCAGATCGGCAAACGCATGCATCCGCTCAGCGCGCGAACGCAGCTCGCCGGGCATCTGCGCACCGCGCAACATGAGCTCGCACAATAGCGCCGTTTCTGCTGCCGCGATACCCAGCCGTTCGGCGAAACGCTCGGCGTACTTCGGTACGCGCGTCGCCGCCCCTGTGTACAGCCCGGCAAATCCCCGCTCACGCAACCGTTCAACCGCGCTCGTCACTTCGGCCTCGGTCAACGAGGTGACCGGAGCGCGGTTATTCATTTGATTGCAGCCGTTCACAATTGAATTGATCGTTAACGGATAAGAGTCTGGCACGGTGATGCGCTTCTCGATCATGGTACCGATCACGCGAGCTTCGATGGCGTCTAGAACAGCCTGCATTTTTTAACCAAGCCTTTCTTTCAATTCGGCGATGAGTTTCGCAATCGCTTTGCCGCGATGCGAGCGCGCACCTTTTTCATCCATCGGCATTTCGGCACCGGTCAATCCAAGCTCGGTATCAAGAAAATGCGGGTCATAGCCGAAGCCGCCATCTCCGCGTGGCGTGTCGATGATTTCGCCATACCAGCGGCCCTCGGCGATGATCGGCTCAGGGTCGGTTTCGCTCATGACGAGCGCGAGCAGCGCGGTGTAATGTGCGCCGCGATCAGCGATACCCCGCAAATCTGCGATCAGTTTTG
>JAYWAQ010000503.1:0-4120 GCA_043782305.1 Burkholderiales bacterium | reverse complement strand
ACACAGGGCGACGTCAGCAAATCCCTCGATCAAACGCAGCGCTTCTACGTCGCCGTGGCAGGGTCCCAGCGGCAACAATACAATTTGCCGGTCAGTTTTTTTGGCATACGCCGAAAGCTCGCTTGCGATCAATGCCAACTGATCGCGAGCCGCGCTGGAACACTGAAATACGATGTATTCGCGGGACGGATCAATGCCCTGTGTCGCGAGCAATGGCGTGTACGTCGCGGTCAGTTCCGACTTTGGGAAGTACTCGGCGCAGGCAATCGCTATATCGGCCGCCACTTCAATCGGGCGAGTGACACCAGCTCGCAACAATTTGTCTCCGGACTGCTGGTCGCGTACGTAGACGTATGACGCGGCGCTGAGCGCGGCGCATACGGAAGCTCGATGTTCGGGTTCAATTTCGAACGGAACGCCGCATGACACAAAAGCAGTGCCGAGTAGCCGTCGGCAGGTACGGGGCGACACAAAAAAAGCACCTCGATGCGGTGGCATGTGCTCACGAACGAACCGAAGGTCCTGCGATAGCGACAGCTTCGACAAGTCGGCAAACGGATTTGCGAACGCGATGGATTGTTCTGGTGCGACCTCAGGCGGACTGTAGTGCCCTGCCACGGTCAAGTCATCGCTACGCAGAATGTCGCCGCCGCCAACCAGCAACCGGATGCCACGCGGCAACCCGGTCTCATCAAAAAGTCGTCTGATCGCCGAGGCGTGATATCCGCCCTGAAGCGGCGCCGCTCCGTCGATGAACGCGAATTTTTGGGCAACGCCGCCGATGCCATCGCGCTGCAGCAAGCGCTCAATCAATACGGGGTAGAGAACATCACCAAAGTTCTCCATGTCAGCGGCGTTATACGTCGAGATCGCGGCTTCCGCATGGCTGTCGGGCGTTGAGGACACTACTTACATCCTTATGTTTCTTCCCTCGGGTCACCTCTTATTTTTCGAATGATATTGCCACAGCGAATCGTTGCCAACTTTTTTGATGTGACAAATTGTTTCGGCAACGTAGCGCCCGTGTATTGCGCAACGTCGCGCCTTCACTTTTTGGCGGATAGTGTCACGTAGTGATAACAGACGAAGGCAAGAAACAGCCCGGCGAATGAATCAACAACCCACGCAGGCAGGCCGTGCTGCAGAAATAACTTGTCGAGCACGATGTAGATTGCCAAACACACATACGCAGCAAACAGAGTCCACTCTCGACGTCGGGTAAATAACCCAACGAGGAACAGCGCCACCACGAGCATCACCGTCGCAAATATAGGCATGTTGTCTCCCATCATCGTTTGGGCCAGTGATTCAATGAGATCACAAAACACACCCGTTGAATATGGTTCAACCCACTCAGATTTGCCGACAGTGCGAATTCATCGGAAAGGCGGGCGCGAATAGGAGTTCCGTTTTGGATGAACTCACTGGTTGGACCGTTTTTCCCCAGTGAACATCGCGGAGATCAAATTTTCGCAATGACGCCAGCTCGCGTAAAGAACGCCGCAAACATGCACGACTGCGAGCATCACGATTCCGTCGGAAGCAACGGTGTGGACAGTGTGCAGCGGTCGAAAATCGCGGTATTGGGGCGTGTCGAGCAGAATGCCTGTGATCGCTGCGGTGGAGAGCGCGATCAGTAAAAATGCGATCATCAACGCGCCTGCCGGATTGTGGCCAACGTAGCGTGCTTCACGTCCGCGAATCATCGCGGTGAAATAGGCTAGCGCACCGCGTGGGGTCGGTAAAAAATCGGCAAACCGGGCGTACTTACCGCCGACGAATCCCCACACGATTCGAACGCCAACATAGGCGAGCACCGTGTACCCCGCGACGCGATGAATTTCAAGCAGACCGCCATGCGTGAAATAGGCGATGAAGGTGGCGAGCACGACCAGCCAATGCCCAATGCGCACCGTTTTATCCCAGACTCGAATGCGCGGCGCGTCAATAGGTAAGCTTCCGATCCATGCTGCTATAGAGCGCTGCAACCTGTTCGCCGTATCCGTTGAATGGCAGTGTTGCACGGCGCAGCAGGTCGCCGGTGCGGCGCTCCTGTGATCGATTGTCGAAAAATCCGGGGGCGGTGTCCGGGTTCACATTGCTCCAGAACGAGTGATACTGCGGGTATGTTTTGTTCCAGACGCTGATCGGCTGCTGCTCAATCAGACGGATGCGGACGACCGCTTTGGGGCTTTTGATACCGTACTTCCACGGCACCCGAATCGCGAGCGGCGCGCCAAGCGGTTTCGGCAATTTTTCGCCGTAAGCGCCGAGCGCAACAAGGGTCAGCGGATGCATCGCTTCATCCATGCGCAGCCCCTCCACATACGGCCACGGGATGTAGGTTACGTCGCGCTGGCCCTTCAATTTGTCCGGCGCGTGAATCGAGGTGAAGGCCACAAACTTCGCGTTCCCGGTCGGCTCAACCAGTTTCAGCAATGCCGAGAGCGGATAACCCAAATACGGAATGACGTGCGACCAGCCTTCGGTGCAACGCATACGATAAATGCGCTCTTCGAGCGGGGCGAGCTTCCACAAGTCATCAATGTCGAACACGCGCGGTTTTGCGCACTCACCTTCAATAGAAACCTTCCACGGTGAGGTGATCAAGCCGTCCGCATTCTTCGAGATGTCATCCTCCAGCTCGCGAAAGCGGGTCTTGGCAATGGCGTCTTTTGATGGAGTGACAGGTTCGTTGGTGGACAGCGCGCTCTTCGTCGCGCGCGCGATCAGAGAGGCCGTGTCAACGTTGGATGCGTGCGTTTCTGGAAAAAATAAGCTCGTCGCCCCGCTGCTCAACGAAGCCACCGCGCCGATAAAGCGACGGCGATCAAAATACGCGGATCGCGACATGATTTCCGACGGCGCAATGGTTGCCCCGATGTTGCCGGACACAGTGGGGACTTTGAATATTTTGCTCATGACATTGACCCGTTTGATCGACAAATTGACCTGAAATCAGGTGTTGGCTGCCTTCAGTTGAGTATCGATTCGAATTTCCGAATGCAGGGTATTGTGAACCGGACACCGATCCGCGATCATCAGCAGCTTTTGTCGGGTCGCCTCATCAAGCCCGGCAGGCAGGCGAAGCTCACGCTCGAACGCATCAATTTTTTGCGGCTGACTTTCTGTGGCTGCGCTATCGGTGGCGTGAACCTTTGAATGCCTGATTGCGACCGACAGGCCGCCAATCTCGATATTTTTCAAGCGCGCGTACATGTGCAACGTCATCACTGTGCAGGCAGCGAGCGAGGCCGACAACAGTTCGTAGGGGCTTGGCCCAATGTCGGTGCCGCCCACCGACATTGGCTCGTCCGCCATGAACTCGAAGCCATTCGCATTGATACGTGTTTTGAATTTTGTGCCCGGTACCAGGGTGGCAAGGACCGTGGCCTCTTCGGTGGCCATTGGCGCAAGCTGACTGCTGGGCGCGTCAAATTCGCCGAGATAGCGGGCAACCCAAGCGGCTATCACGCCAGCGGCGTATTCAGCGTCGCCGGGGTTGAGCAACAGGTGATCGGCTCGGTCCAGACTGACATAACTTTTTGGATGCTTGGCCGCCTGATAGATGGTCTGCGCGTTCGATACATCGACCGTGTCATCGACGGGCGAATGCATCACTAGCAACGCCTTGTTCAGACGCCCGAGGCAGTTAACGATTGGCTGCGCGCGCAGGTCGTCGAGCAACGACTGGCGAATCAAAAACGGTCGCCCTGCGAGGCTCACCTTCGCTTCGCCATCGCGCTCAATCGCGGCGAGATCGTCTGCAAACAGATGCAGGATGTGACCTGGTTCAGCTGGCGCGTTCAGGGTCACCACTGCGACTGCGCTGGCGATGTTCGGTGCTGCGCGCAACACGGCAGCGCCACCCAGCGAGTGGCCGATCAGCAGCTTCGGTGCTTGATAATTTTCAGCCAGATAGAGCGCTGCCGCTTCGATATCTGCGATGTTGGTCGAAAAGCTGGTGTCTGAAAATTGCCCGTCACTCTGGCCAAGGCCGGCGAAATCGAATCTCAGCGCCGCGATGCCCGCCGCAGCGAGCTGCTGGCAGATTACGCTAGCAGCGCGAATGCTCTTGCTGCAGGTAAAACAATGTGCAAGAACCGCGAAGGCGCGCGGC
>JAYWAQ010000502.1:0-4121 GCA_043782305.1 Burkholderiales bacterium | reverse complement strand
TGATTTCTGACGCGACTTTGCGCGGCGCGCTACTTGCGCATGAAGCAATACGGCCTGCTGCGACGCTATTGCGTTCACCCGAGACCGATCAGGTATTGACCTACGGGCAGTTTGCGAAAGAGACCCGACAGCTTGCCGCGCGCCTTGAAGCACTTGGCGTCCATGCAGGCGATCACGTCGGTTTTCTCCTGCACAACGGTTACCAGACGACGACGATTTTTCTTGGCACGATGGCGGCAGGCTATGTCGTCACGCCGCTCAATTTGCTTTCGCAAGGGGCCGCGCTCGCCTATGTACTTGAGCACAGCAATGTTCGTGTTGTGTTTACTTCGGAGCACTACGAGCAGCAGCTACGTGACGCGATCTCTTTACTTTCCTCTCAGCACGCAAACAGCATGCAAGTCGTCGTCATCGATTCGGACGCTGCCGAGGCTCACGCCGGATTTGGTGAACGGGCTTTGGACGCCGACATCGCGGACTCAACGCCCGCTTTGCTGATGTACACATCCGGCACCACGGGCAAACCCACAGGCGCCTTACTAACACACAAAAATTTGTTGCATGCAGGACGATCCGTGTGCAAATGGCATGGCTTGAGCGCGAATGACAGCGTATTGTCATCGCTTCCGCTCTATCACATCAACGGGCAATGTATCGCCACGCTCGCGCCGTTTATAAGCGGCGGCGGCATCATTGCGCCTCACAAATTCTCCGCGCGTGCGTGGTGGTCGTGGGTGCAGCGCTATCAGCCAACCTGGCTAAACATGGTACCTACGATCATTGCCTACTTGCTCAACGATGCAGCTGCCAATACAGGCGAGCCAAAGCAATGGCCAGAGATACGCTTCGCACGATCCGCATCTGCGCCATTGCCGCCTGAACAGCACCGCGCCTTCGAGAAGCTATTCGGTATCGGCGTGATTGAGGCAATGGGGATGACCGAATGCGCGTCCGTTGTGTTTTGCAATCCGCAGAAGGCGAGTGATCGCAAGTATGGAACGCCTGGACTTCCGTGCGGCGTCGATGTGCGCGTGGTCTCCAACGCAACTGGCGTGACGCTCGACGACAATTTGACAGGGGAACTACAACTGCGTGGTGACAACGTGATGCTCGGCTACTACAGCGCCCCGGAAAAAACTGCCGAAGCGATGACTAGCGACCGCTGGTTGCGCACGGGCGATCTCGGGCACCGTGACTCCGATGGCTTTTACTTTGTGACCGGGCGCATCAAGGAGCTCATCATCAAGGGCGGCGAGAACATTGCGCCCCGCGAGATCGACGAGGCCCTGCTCTCGCACCCCGCCGTGCTGGAGGCAGCAGCGGTCGGCATTCCAGACGCCAACTACGGGCAAGATATCCTCGCTGCAGTTGTGCTCAAGCAGGGCGTGCGATGCGACGAAGCTACGCTGCGCGAGCATTGTGTTCGCGTACTCGGCAGGTATAAAACGCCAAAAGTATTTCGCTTCGTTGACGACCTGCCCAAAGGCCCATCGGGTAAAGTTCAAAGGCTGAAATTACTGGACTAGTGGGGCCAAAGCCCTGCCAATCACGATGTGTATCGCCGTATTCCAATGGAGGCCAGACGCCGAAACTCCGATTTTGCTAGCGGCAAACCGGGACGAACACTTCGAACGTCCGACGCAAGCGATGCACTGGTGGCCAGAGGCGAATGTTTTGGCGGGGCGCGATCTCAAGGCCGATGGCGCGTGGCTGGGTGTCACCCGAAGCGGAAATTTTGCCCTCATCACCAACATCCGCAATCCCGCGTTGCGGAAAACAGCCGCACCATCGCGGGGAGCGATAGTCCGCGGCTTTCTCGAAGAAACACAATCAGCGGGCGAGTTTGTTGCTGCGCTTGCAGCGAAAGCCAATCAGTACGAAGGTTTCAATCTGCTCTGCGGATCACTTCGCGCCAATGCTCGCGAGTTGTGGTTTCTCAATTCGTCGGAAGCCTCGCCACGATTGCTTGATGGTGGACTGTACGCACTCTCAAATGCGTCGCTTGATACGCCGTGGCCCAAGATCACACGGATCAAGGCGGGCTTCCGGCATGCACTGGCCGATCGTAATCCGCAATCGCAAAACGAGCGACTGTTTCGCCTGTTGGGAAATACGACGCCAGTCGTAGATCGTGATCTACCGCAAACTGGCGTGCCACTCGACTGGGAAAGGAAGTTAAGTTCTATTTCTGTTCGCCGCGACGGGTACGGCACACGCGCCTCAACTGTAATGCGCCTTGCCAACGGTACGATCGAAATTACCGAGATAAATCACAACGAAGATTCGGCCCCAGGCGAGCGCAACCATTTCGTATTCGACCTTCAGTAAACGAGCGCCGCTGCGTTAAGTAAGCCGACAGCCATCGAAACTGCCGCGAGAAAAATCGCTTGCGACAGGCTGCCTTTGACAATCGCGTCGGTCAATCCCGGCATCAACATTCGCGCGAATACAAACACAATGAGCTGCACCACGGTAGCAAGTACAGCAAACAAAACGAGGTCAATCAAGTTGACTGCGTTGGCAACGGTACTCGCCAGTGGAAACGCAAACCCGAGCATTGCACCGGAGAGCGAAATTGCTGCTGCCGTATTCCCTTCACGAATCAACGCGATTTCGTTGTATGGGGTTATCTTTACGTACACGAATGTAAAGGCGACAAACAGCAGCATCGCTACAGCAAAATAGATGAGGAAATCATCAAAGTAGCGAATCGATTCATTGAGTGTGTAAGACATAAGGTTCCTCTGTTCTGCGGCAGTTAATCAAAATAGTGCGGCACAAACCGCGATGTGTTCATCGTGATTTCGGTGGCATCTTCGCGCAGGCCAATTCCGGCGGGAGAGTCACCTACGATCCAGCTACCCACGGTTACAAAGTTGCCTTCAAAGCTCGGAATCGGCGTGTACTGCTGGTAGACGTAGCCCTCTTCGCCGTACGTGCCTTCCGCGCGAATGACTTCGCCACCCTTATAGATTTCAACATTGGCTCCCTCGCGCGAAAGCAACGGCTTCTTCACGTAGTCGCCAAGCACCTTGTGCCGCTGAAACGAAGCGGGAAGTAGTAGCGGGTGATCGGGATACAGTTCCCACAAAATCACCAGCAAGCCCTTGTTGGCCAGCACCATCTTCCACGCCGGTTCAATCACGCGCATCGTCGTTTTGCGCAGGTTGTCACCGAACTCATCCGCGATTAACCATTCCCAAGGGTAGAGCTTGAACAGCGTCTCGATCCGCTCGTTGTCAGTGTCAACAAAAGCCAGGTCTGCTTCGCTCCAGCCGATTTCCTCGACCGTAAGCCACGGCGCTCGCAGGCCCGCCTGCAAGGCGGTGTCGCGCAGATAGTCGAGGTTGCCATCATCTTCTTCACTGCCACCCGCGCAGGTAAAGTGCACATGCTCATAACCATTCTCTGACTTGAGCCACTTCCATTGTTCGATCAACGCTTCGTGCAGGCTGTTGAACTGGTCAACGCCGGGCTTCGTATCCTCCACCCAATGCCACTGCGCCACACTGGTCTCCACCAGTGATGTCGGAGTGTCTGCGTTGAACTCCAGAAGCTTCGGCGGGCCGCTACCGTCATAAGCCAGATCAAAACGCCCGAAGAGGGACGGATGATCATTGTCCCAACTCTCGCGAATCAGCGCCCAGGCGGTTTCTGGAATCGCCAATTCGGCAAATCGCTCTTTCTCAATGATGTGCTCAGCCGCCGCCATGCACATGTCGTAGAGCTCCTTCGTCGCATGCTCCAAATCATCAATTTCGCGGCGCGAGAAGTGATAGCAAATGCCCTCTTCCCAATACAGTCCGTCAATGGAATGAAAGCTGAAGCCCGCGTCTTCGCAGCGCTTCTGCCAGTTGTCACGCTTGGGCACATGTTCACGACGCATCAGTTATCCACCCGATGAATGGTATGAACTGCCGCCGCCGTGTCGCGAAGCCGACGCGCCAAAGCCTCCGCGAGCTACAGAAGATGATGAGATCGTGCCGGAAGCGCGTGAGCCAGGACGCGCGTCCGAGCTATATCCTGTACTTCCCGAGCGGGAAGAGTATCGTGGTCCATAAAAGCTACGCGAGGTGCCTACGCCGCTGCTGTGTCCGGTGGTTGACGACGACACTTCCTCA
>JAYWAQ010000501.1:0-11396 GCA_043782305.1 Burkholderiales bacterium | reverse complement strand
CTTTCGGGCTATACCGAAGACGAAAAAGTAAAAATTGCGCAGAAATATTTGCTGCCGAAACAGATCAAAAACAACGGTGTAAAGCCCGGCGAAATTGATGTGACCGAAGACGCGATTCGTGACATTGTTCGGTACTACACGCGGGAGGCAGGGGTGCGTTCGCTTGAGCGGGAAATCTCCAAACTGTGCCGCAAGACAATCAAGCAATCGTTGACTCAGGCCAAGGTCGCAGGCAAACAGGCGGCACTTGGCGTGGTGATTTCTGCGGCCAATCTGGCCGACTATCTAGGGGTTCAAAAATTCTCGTTCGGCGTGGCTGAAAAGATGAACCAGATCGGTCAGGTGAATGGACTTGCCTGGACCGAAGTGGGCGGTGATTTGTTGACGGTGGAAGCTGTTGCACTGCCTGGCAAAGGTACCGTGCGTCAGACCGGGAAGCTGGGTGACGTGATGCAGGAATCGGTCGCTGCGGCAGTGTCAGTGGTTCGCGCGCGAGCAAAGCAACTCGGCATCAAAGCGGATTTCTACGAGAAGCATGATTTGCATTTGCACTTCCCTGAGGGCGCTGTGCCGAAGGACGGGCCGAGTGCTGGCATAGCGATCACCACTGCCATCGTATCGACGCTAACAGGCATCCCGGTGCGCGCGAATGTCGGTATGACTGGAGAGATCACTTTGCGTGGTGAAGTGCTACCCATTGGTGGCCTCAAGGAAAAACTTCTGGCGGCGCACCGTGGCGGATTGACGCTTATTTTGATCCCCGAACAAAACATTAAAGACCTCGCAGAAATTCCGGATAACGTTAAGAATGTTCTGGAGATTCGACCTGTTAAATGGATCGATGAAGTGCTGGCAATTGCGCTGGAACGCACTCCTGTGCCGCTCATTGAAGACGTCGTTGCGCCGATCGCTTCACCTAAAGATGCTGCGGCGGCGAGCGATGCTGTTGTCACGCATTGAGCAAGCCCAATCAGGCAGCGGCGCACAGCGCGTTTCGTAGTAGACTCGCGCCCTACGTTTTCAAACACGTCTACGTCACGCCAATTCGTTAAACCGATTGGTAGATGTGGAGAAATTTTTGTACTAGTCCAAACCATTGCTGAAAGGGGACAAACAATATGAATAAAGCAGAACTGATCGAGAGCATCGCCAAGAGCGCTGACGTTTCGAAGGCAGCAGCAACGCGAGCACTCGACGCCACCATCAAGGCGGTCTCGATTGCTTTGAAAAAAGGCGACGTGGTCACACTCGTCGGCTTCGGCAGTTTTTATGTCGGTAAGCGCACGGCCCGGACCGGTCGTAATCCACGCACCGGCGCCGCCATCAAAATCAAGGCAGCCAAAGTTCCAAAGTTCCGCGCTGGCAAAGCTTTGAAAGATGCGATAAACTAGAGGGCTTGCTTGGGTACATTAATTAATTGTTGATGTACTCATCCGCAGATTCCGGGAATGTCTAACCAGATTTCAGGAATCAAAGCGGGTGCTTAGCTCAGTTGGTAGAGCGTCGCCCTTACAAGGCGAATGTCGGGGGTTCGAGCCCCTCAGCACCCACCAGATGACGCGAGCGCGAAAGCGCAAGCACGTTCGATGTGGAGTGGTAGTTCAGTTGGTTAGAATACCGGCCTGTCACGCCGGGGGTCGCGGGTTCGAGTCCCGTCCACTCCGCCAACACACAAGACACGAGAAAGGCGAACAGTAGTTCGCCTTTTTTGTATGTGGTGCCGCCGATGAAGCTGCCGCTCTGGCACTGATGCGGCCACCGCAATGAAACCGAGAGAAAAGCATGTTTGATTTCGTCCACAAGAACAAGCGCATCGTCCAGTTCATCCTCGCTTTGATGGTGTTGCCCTTCGCATTTGTGGGTGTCGACAGCTACGTGCGCAACATGAGTAGCGACAAGGACGTTGCCGTTGTCGGAGGTCAAGGCGTTACGCCCCAGGACTTCGACAACGCGCTGCGCTCACAGCAGAATCAGATGCGCAACATGCTCGGGAAAAATTTCGATCCAGCGATGTTCGATAACCCTGAAGTCCGGCAACAAGTGCTTGACGGACTGGTCAACCAGCGCCTTCTGGCGGCGCAAGGTCAGGATTTGAAACTCACGGCACCTGACGCCAAGCTACAAGAAACGATTCTTGCCATCCCGGATTTTCAGGACAACGGAAAATTTTCGTCGGCACGCTATGACGAGGTGCTGAAGCTCAATGGCCTGAATCGTATGAGCTATGAGCAGCGCCTGCGCACTGACCTTGCGCAGCAGCCGCTTCAGGACGCACTGTCACGCAGCAATCTGGCGAGCGCCGCGCAGGTGGGTCTGTACCAGCGCTTGACCGAGCAGGCCCGCGAAATTCAGGTTGCAACGGTTGATGTCAACGCTTTTTTGCCTTTGGCAAAAGTTGACGATGCCCAGATCAAGGCTGAATATGAAAAAAGCCCGGATTCATATCGCGCGCCCGAGCAGGCAAAGATTGAGTATGTGCTGCTCAATCAGGCCGCTTTCATGGCGGGAGTCAGCATTTCTCCTGAGGAGCTGAAGGGCGAGTACGACAAGCGCGTCAAAGAGTTCTCGGCACCTGAAGAGCGTCGTGCCAGCCATATTTTGTTGTCGGTCGACAAGGATGAAAAAGGCCAGCCAAAGGCCGCTTCGAAGGATTCCGCTAAAGCCGAGGCCGAAGTGATCGTCAAACAAGTCGGTACGTCCGCTGAAAAATTTGCCGAGCTGGCCAAGGCGAAATCGAAGGACCCCGGCTCCGCCGCTCAGGGTGGCGATCTGGGGTTTTTCGGACGTGGTCAGATGGTGAAACCGTTTGAAGAGGCGGTTTACTCGATGAAGCCCGGTGAAGTTCGCGGTCCGATCGAGTCCGACTTCGGCTTTCACATCATTCGCCTGACCGAAGTTAAAGCGGAGCGGACACGTCCTCTTGAAGAAGTGCGTGCCCAGATCGAGACTGAACTCAAGCAGCAAAAGGCGAGCAAGGCTTTTACCGAGAATGCCGAGAAATTCCAGAATCGTGTTTACGAACAAGGCGATAGCTACGCAAAGATTGCCGAAGAATTGAAGCTCGAAGTTAAAAAGACAGACTGGCTCACGCGCGCGCAGGTGCAAGCCATTGCGGCGGGCAATCAGAAGTTTGCGCAAACGGTGTTTTCACCCGCCAACGTTGCCGCCAAGAAAAACTCAGAAGCGATTGACCTTGGCAATAACAGTCTGATTTCGGCACGCGTGCTCGAATACAAACCGTCCGCTGTTCGTCCTCTCGAAGAAGTGCGCCCACAAATTTCACAGCTATTGCAACGCAAACTCGCGAGCGAACTCGCAGCCAAAGCGGGCGCTGAAAAACTGGCTTTACTTGCTGCGGGCAAGGACGCCAGTCTGACGTTTGGCGCGGCTCAGAAGCTGACACGTCAGGCTCCTCTGCCTAATGTCAATCAGGCGCTTGCAAAAGCCGTGTTTGCGGCCG
This sequence comes from Burkholderiales bacterium, assembly GCA_043782305.1. Taxonomy (GTDB): domain Bacteria; phylum Pseudomonadota; class Gammaproteobacteria; order Burkholderiales; family Casimicrobiaceae; genus Casimicrobium. The sequence goes on along the minus strand of JAYWAQ010000501.1, from coordinate 7,936 downwards.
ATGTCAGCAAGGGAGCGGTCAACGTAGGTGGTGCCAACGATGCGGGCGGCTTCACGGTCGCTAAGGTGGTCAAGATCGTCGAACCGGAAACAGCGACTGCCGAAAAGCTCAAGTCCCTGGGCCAGCGACTAACCGGGCAAGCCGGAGCTGACCTTACTAACGCCTATCTGGTCGCGCTGAAAGATCGCATCAAAGTCGAAATCAAGAACGGCGCGATACCAACCGCCCCCGCCAAGTCCGACAAGGCTGGCGATGGAAAATCGGGCCAATTCTCCGGTCGCTTTCGTGATTGTGGTGGCTCTGGCGGCATAAGCTGTCGCAAAACAAGTCATGAGTAAAATACTGTTTTTGGGAAATTCACATGCGCATTCGCGCCAAAGCCCTTACTTTTGACGACGTCCTGCTCGTCCCCGGTCAGTCCAGTGTTCTACCTCGCGATGTTGACCTCGCGACCCCACTCACCCGCTCCATTCGCCTGAATCTGCCGCTTCTGTCCGCAGCGATGGATACGGTCACAGAATCGCGTCTGGCCATCGCCATGGCGCAAGCTGGCGGTGTCGGCGTGATCCATAAAAATTTCACTGCAAAGCAGCAAGCCCTCGAGGTGAGTCGCGTGAAGCGGTTCGAGTCGGGCGTGCTCAAGGATCCGATTACGGTGCCGCCGACCTTGCCAGTGCGGGATGTGCTCGCCATCACGCGCGAACATCGCGTGTCCGGCTTGCCGGTCGTGGAGGGCAGCAAGGTCGTCGGCATCGTCACCAATCGTGACTTACGGTTCGAGCCTGAACTCGATCAGCCTGTCTCCGCCATCATGACCCCGGCTTCAAGGCTTGTCACTGTGCGCGAAGGTGAAAGCATCGAAGTAGCCAAGGCGCTGATGCATAAGCATCGTCTTGAGCGCGTGCTGGTCGTCAACGAAAAGTTTGAGTTGCGCGGCCTCATCACGGTCAAAGACATCCTCAAATCGACCGAACATCCGCTCGCCTGCAAAGATCAATTCGGTCGCCTGCGTGTTGGTGCAGCTGTTGGCGTTGCGGAAGGCACTGAGGAGCGCGTTGAATTGTTGTTGGCGGCTGGCGTGGACTTTCTGGTGATCGACACAGCGCATGGCCACTCCAAAGGGGTGATTGATCGTGTTCGATGGGCAAAGCTCAACTATCCCGAAGCACAAATTATTGCGGGCAATATCGCCACTGCCGAGGCAGCGCGCGCGCTGGCCGATGCAGGCGCGGACGCTGTCAAAGTTGGCATTGGCCCCGGCGCCATCTGCACGACGCGTATCGTCACCGGCGTTGGCGTGCCGCAAATCACTGCGATTGCCGACGTCGCTAGAGGCCTCGAAGGCACAGGTGTGCCGCTGATTGCCGATGGCGGCATTCGATATTCTGGCGATATCGCGAAAGCTATCGCTGCGGGCGCACATTGCGTGATGCTCGGCAGCATGTTTGCGGGAACAGAGGAAGCGCCGGGCGACATCGTGCTGTTTCAGGGCCGTAGCTACAAAAGTTTCCGTGGCATGGGCAGCCTTGGCGCGATGCAGCAGGGCAGCGCTGATCGCTACTTTCAGGACAGCGCGCCGAACAATCCGAACACCGCCAAACTGGTGCCTGAAGGTGTCGAGGCGCAAGTGCCATTCAAAGGCAGCGTCGCGAACGTTATTTTCCAGATGGAGGGCGGTTTGCGTGCCTCCATGCACTACTGCGGCTGCTCGACGCTCGACCAGTTGCGCGCGAACGCCGAATTTTCAGAAATCACCTCCGCTGGCATTCGTGAATCTCACGTCCACGATGTCAGCATTACAAAAGAAGCCCCGAACTACCATGTTGACTAGCATTTTTCGCAGCGCCGCTGTTGCGGCCATCGCCTTTATCACTTTTGCAGCGCACGCTGACGAGCTCACGCCCGCCAAACGCTCGCAAATTAAAACTCTGCTCGAAATCACTGGCATCAAGGCAATACCTGAACAGATCGCCAGCAATACAGTTCAGAGCTGGGCTTCGGGAATAAAGCAGCTCGATCCCAAGTTTCCGGACAAAGGATTCACCGTCGCGCGCGATGCCTTTGCCTCGACGCTGCTTACGAAAATTGACGCTTCGGGCGGGCTGATTGAACAGGTCACGCTTGTTTATCACAACACTTTCACGGCCGGTGAAATCGCTGATCTGCTCAAGTTCTATCAGAGCACTGTAGGTAAGAAAATGCTCGCGAGTCAGGCAAAGGTTAACGGCGAGACCTTCCAGACAGCGATGAAATGGGCTGACTCAATGTCCGGTGATATTGACAAAAATATTGAGGCCGCGCTTAAAAAGGAAGGGCTGAAATTGCCTGAACCACCAAAGGCAGCGCCTGCCGCGCCCGCTTCTGGTGGCGCACAACCTCCCGCCAAAAAATAACGACAGTAGAAAGGGGCCTCGCGGCCCCTTCGTGTTTTAGCTCAGCTTATTCATCGTACTTTGTGAGATCACCATGGCACGCGGCATCCTGATTCTTGATTTTGGCTCACAGGTTACTCAGCTCATTGCGCGCCGCGTGCGTGAAATGGGCGTGTACTGCGAGCTGCATCCGAACGACGTCTCGGACGAATTCATTCGCGAATACAACCCTGAGGGCATCATCCTTTCCGGTAGCCACGCCAGCACTTACGAGGCGCATGATTTGCGCGCTCCCGCAGCGGTGTTCACACAAGGCGTGCCAGTGCTCGGCATCTGTTACGGTATGTTCACCATGACCGTGCAACTGGGTGGCAAGGTCGAGGCCAGCGACTATCGTGAATTTGGTCATGCCGAAGTGCGCGCGCGCGGCCACACGCGTTTTCTGGAGGGCATTGAGGACGCGAAGAACGACGAAGGCCATGGCTTGCTCAACGTCTGGATGAGCCACGGCGACAAGGTTGCTGAAATGCCGCCGGGCTTCAAACTCATGGCGTCCACTCCGAGCTGCCCGGTGGCAGGCATGGCCGACGAAGTACGCAAGTTCTACGGCGTGCAGTTTCACCCCGAAGTCACGCACAGCACACAAGGCACCGCGATGCTGCGCCGTTTTGTGCTCGATATTTGCGCGGCTGAGCCGTCATGGACGATGCCGAACTACATTGACACCGCCGTCGCGAAAATTCGCGAGCAGGTGGGCACCGATGAGGTGATTTTGGGTCTTTCCGGTGGCGTCGATTCGAGCGTTGCTGCTGCGCTCATTCATCGCGCTATCGGGCCACAACTCACCTGCGTATTTGTCGATCACGGCCTGCTTCGTCTGAATGAAGGCGCGATGGTGATGGACATGTTTGCACGTAATCTGGGCGTCAAAGTCATCGCCGTGGATGCCAGCGAACAATTTCTCGGGCACCTCACAGGCGTGACCGACCCCGAGCAAAAACGCAAGATCATTGGTCGTGAGTTTGTTGAAGTATTTCAGGCAGAGGCGAAAAAACTGCCCGCCGCAAAATGGCTCGCGCAGGGCACAATTTATCCTGACGTGATCGAAAGCGCGGGTGCAAAGACCAAAAAGGCGAACACCATCAAGAGCCACCACAACGTGGGTGGTCTGCCGGAGACGCTTAACCTGCACCTGCTCGAACCGCTGCGCGAATTGTTCAAGGACGAAGTCCGCGAACTCGGCGTTGCGCTTGGCCTGCCGCGCGAAATGGTCTATCGCCATCCGTTCCCCGGCCCCGGTCTGGGGGTGCGAATTTTGGGCGAAGTCACACGTCCCGCTGCGGATCTTTTGCGTCGTGCCGATGCGATCTTCATTGAAGAATTGCGCAACACAAAAAACGCGGACGGCAAGAGCTGGTACGACCTGACCGCGCAAGCCTTCGCAGTTTTTCTGCCAGTGAAAAGCGTCGGCGTCATGGGCGATGGCCGCACCTACGAAAACGTGGTTGCATTGCGTGCCGTGCAGACTACCGATTTCATGACCGCACACTGGGCCGAGTTACCGCATTCACTGCTCGGCAAAGTCTCAAACCGCATCATCAACGAAGTGCGCGGCTTCAATCGTGTCGTTTACGATATTTCAGGAAAGCCACCTGCGACGATTGAGTGGGAGTAACCCACGACGAATCTTGTTGGCGCTGATCAAACGGAAGTAAACCGATGAGTTCTGAAGCGCCGCCTGAACGTCCTGTCCCTTCCGGTTTCAAGCCCTCCGCAACGCGCTTCATGGCAAGTTTTTGGCCAGCTCCGATTCGCGTCAACGCAACCGAACGCTTCCGGGCGCTGGTGGGCGCGGCTGCCGGCATCCTTGTCACCGCCCTGGTAAGCCAGTGGCTCGCTGGCTATGCCGCTACGCCGCTCGCGCCCTGGCTGATCGCGCCACTGGGCGCGAGCGCGGTGCTGGTGTTCGCGGTACCTTCAAGCCCGCTGGCGCAGCCGTGGGCCGTGATTGGCGGCAACACGCTCTCCGCGCTGGTCGGCATTGCCTGCGTTCGCTGGATCGGTGATCCCGCGTTGGCGAGCGCTGCCGCTGTCGGATTGGCGATTGCGGTGATGTTCAGCTTGCGCTGCCTGCATCCACCGGGCGGTGCGACGGCGTTGCTGGTGGTGCTGATCCACGCCACAAATTTTGAGTTTGCGCTGTTCCCGGTACTCGCGAATTCTTCATTGCTGGTGCTTGCGGGCGTGTTCTACAACAGCCTGACCGGTCGTCGCTATCCGCACGCGCAGGCGACTCCGACGCGCGTACCCACGCTCTCGGAGCGCTTCAGCGAGGCCGATCTCGACGCTGCGATGGCCCATTACAACCAGGTGCTTGACGTGGGCCGCGACGATTTGACGGAGCTTTTGCATCGTGCGGAGCTGGCGGCGTATCAGCGCAATCTCGGCGAGTTGCGCTGTGGCGACATCATGTCCGCCTCTGTCGTGACCGTTGAGTTCGGTACGCCACTTGACGAGGCTTGGGCACTGATGCGCGAACGCGGTATCAAGGCGTTGCCGGTGATCGACAAAGCGCGCCATGTCGTTGGTATCGTGACGTCGGCGGACTTCATGCGCCATGCCGGTCTCGACAAACATCACGGTATCGGCCAGCGCTTGCGGGCGTTGGTGACGCGCACCGGATCGGAGCACTCGGACAAGCCCGAAGTGGTCGGACAAATCATGACGCGCAAGGTACGCGTTGCCGGCCACGCCCGCAACGTCATTGAGCTGGTTCCGCTGTTCTCGGAAGGTGGCCATCACCACATCCCGATCATCGATGCCGACAAGCATTTGGTCGGCATCATCACGCAATCGGATCTGGTGCGTGCGCTGTATCAGGCCGTGCGGCGCGTGGACTGATTCAGCGACGAGTTTCACGGAATTACCGACATTCAGCTTTTCGGTCTATCGCCTATTTTTTGCGGGCTAGACGGCTATTTTGTGAAAAGTCGACTTCGGTTCAAATGGCCTTGTGGCCCTTGAAAAATAGGCGATTTAGGCGAAAGCTCCTTTGCCAGGCGTCATGCGCGCTGCTGCGCCGCATGCGCCCCAGCGTCAGACGTGGTTTCGGCTTCCGCGTAAGCGCGCCCACCGAACTTAAGCGCACTGTGCTCCCGCTTTGATTGCAGCAGCGGATAAAACATCTGGTGATACCAGCGCTCGTGGCCGAACAATTGATCATCGTGCAGACCGACTGCGGCGGGATACTTGCGCGTAATGTGGGCGGTGCCAAAAAGTACGTCCCAGAAAAAAAGCAAATTGCCGAAGTTGCCTTTGTAGTGGCCGATGCCATCGGCGTTGGTAATCGCGTGATGCGCCCAGTGCGTGGCGGGTGTGGAAATGGTGCGCTCGACGACCCACATGACAGGGCTCAAGGCGCGAATGCGATAGAGCGGCTCGTCCCAACGCCAGGCACTGTGTGCGCCCAGTATCACGGTCAACTTAACGACGATGTAGATGGCGTATACCGCGCCGAAACCCAGATAGAGCAGCACGCCGCCGAGCCACAAGCCGGGCATCAATAGGTAATAGAAAAAATTGTTTCGGTAGTTCACCCGAATGCTCATGTACGGTGCCGAGTGATGCGCGCGGTGTAGGGGCCAGAGCAGCGGCGAATGCGAAACCCGGTGCCACCAGTATTGCGTCATGTCATCCGCGACAAGCAGCACGCCGACCATCGCCCACCACGGCCAATTCGCCCACGCGTTCTTCATTTCGGGGATGAACACCGCGCAAAGCTTGTTGGTGATGAAAATGAGCAATGGCTGCGTAATAGCGACCAGGCTCAGAAACATGAGTATCTCAAGCCATGTGTCATTTGATGTGGCGTTCACCGTGTTTTTGTAGCGACGGCTGACGTATTCCATCAACGCGAAGCCGATCATCACGCTGACGATCAGGATGTTTTGTAGTTGCGTATCCATGTGGCCCTCCTTCTTCTTTAGTGAACTTTGTTATCAGCCGACGCGCGTGAGTGCAGGCGGATCGTAGCGTTGCTCGATTATTTCAAGGGATGGCATGTAATTGCGCATCGTGAGGTTGAAATTACCTTCTTTCGGCGCGGGCAACCAGTTGCTCACCTTGTCTTCTGATGGGCGCTCCGACTGGATGTAGACGCGCAATCCGCCATCCGCATCGAACTTGAGCCCCTTCATGTTTTCGCGGATCGCCCAGCGGTTAGCGTCGTTCACAACGAGATTGAAATCCTGATACATCGTGAACGACCAGAACGCTTCGACCTTGGGAAACTGATCCTTGCGCATGTAGAGCTCGTACTTGCCTTTGCTGTTGAGTCGTTCGCCGTTCTGATCAAGTGACGCCCACAAGTACGTGCATTCATGCGGCGGATGGGCCACGATGCCCCATAGCGATTGCCACGCAGAACGCATGACGTAGTCGTTGGTGTGCGCCTGACCGATGTTGGCCGGGAAATAGAACCAGCCGTTGACAGATCGCGCCCAGGGTCGCTCAACGTGGGAGCGCAGCGCGGGCAGGCCGTCGCGTGCGGCGCGAGCCAGTCCACGATTAGTGTCGGCGTCGTTCTTCGACAAATCCAAGCCTGCGCCGATGTTCACCGTCCTGAAGCCTTGCAGCAGGATGTCGTCCGATGCGCGCGGTGGGCTCTCGCCAAGCATATGGTTCAGGATGATGAACGGGCGCAGCGGATTGCCCACCGAGCGGCTCACGTCGTAGACGTTAAAGTCGTTGGGCACGAAATCACGACCCGCGAGATAGTCGTCAAGCGGCGTAAATTTCGCCTGAGCAAATTTCGTTTTGGCCCACGCCACGTCTTTCGGATCGTCCTGATCGATACGCAGGCGAATCAACGCGAAAATCCACTTCTGGTCGCACTGAAAAACGCGATCAAATTTGCCTTCCGGTACCGCGCCTTTCCAGCCCGGCGGCAACAGCAAAAAATTGCCCCAGATCGGGCCGCCTGAGCGCTTGCTGATGTAGGCGAAATTATTGGTGTAGAAATCCGATAATTGAACGGAAAAGTATCGCCCTTCCGGGTCGCGCGTGGAGAGCACGATTGGCCCGTTATGCACATCAACAAACCCACCAGCGTAGACCGTATCCGTGTTGAACGAGCCGCCGTCGCGGTAGTTTGACGTGGCAACGAAATCCTTCGGGGAAATCCAAGAATTGAGCGGTCTTAACACTGAGTTCGGATCCTTGGCCCACTTCCACCGAATGTTGGCAAAGTAGATCAGCGGGAAGCCATACTCAAAAGCCTGCATGCCGATGGCGTAGGCGTGGGCTTCACGCGGATTGCCGATGCCTTCCTGACCCTTGAGCATGTCGAGCTGCCCGGCGTAGGTTTTCGCGGGCACAGGTGTAGGCACCGGCGTTTGCGCGAAAAGCTCCGAGCCGCCGGCGAGTCCCGCTCCGGCAGCCAATAGCGTGTGTTTAAACAAGTCGCGTCGTTTCATGGGTGTCTCCGGTGGAATGGATGCGTCGGGTTGCCTAGGCAGCGCATCTCAAATTTTTGTAGCGTGGGCAGCCTCTGCCCACCGTGGCGA
>JAYWAQ010000500.1:0-4130 GCA_043782305.1 Burkholderiales bacterium | reverse complement strand
AAAATGTCTGATCAACCAGCGTGAATTGGGAGAGCAAACCTTGTCGTTCTCCAACGCGTTGCGCTCTGCCCTGCGTGAAGATCCGGACGTCATCCTGATCGGCGAAATGCGCGATCTGGAAACGATTCGTCTGGCACTGACCGCAGCAGAAACGGGCCATCTGGTGTTCGGCACTTTGCACACGTCGTCGGCCGCGAAAACGATTGACCGTATCGTCGACGTGTTCCCCGCCGCTGAAAAAGACATGACTCGCTCGATGCTTTCCGAGTCGTTGGTCGCCGTGATTTCACAATCGCTGCTCAAGCGCAAGGACGGCAGTGGCCGCATCGCGGCGCACGAAATCATGATCGGCAATTCCGCGATCCGTAACCTCATTCGTGAAAACAAAATCGCCCAGATGTATTCGGTGATTCAGACCAGTCTCGGTCAAGGCATGCAGACGCTCGATCAGTGTTTGACCGAGCTGGTGAAGCGGAATCTGATCGCACCTGGCGAGGCAAAACTTGCCGCGCGTCAGGGTGAAATGTTCGCGTAGTCAGCGAAGAAAGCAGAAGGAAAAGGAAAAATTATGGAACGCGAACAAGCCACCACCTTCATGAACTCGCTGTTGGTCATGATGGTGCAGCGCAAAGCCTCTGATCTTTTCCTGACAGCAGGTTTCGCGCCGGCACTCAAAATTGACGGGGAAATCACCGCCGTTTCAAAGACTGTGTTGTCGGGCGTTCACACGTTGACGCTCGCCCGCTCAATCATGAACGACAAGCAGGCCGCCGAGTTTGAGCGCACGAGCGAGTGTAATTTCGCGATCAATCCGCCGGGCACCGGGCGCTTCCGTTGCAGCGCGTTCATGCAGCAAAACAACGTGGGCATCGTGATCCGTACGATCAACACGACGATCCCGCGCTTTGAAGAATTGATGTTGCCGCCGATTCTGCGCGACATCGTGATGGCAAAGCGTGGTCTCGTGATTTTTGTCGGCGCAACCGGCAGCGGCAAGTCCACTTCGATGGCCGCGATGATTGATCATCGCAACCGCAATTCGCGCGGGCACATTATCTCGATCGAAGATCCGATCGAGTTCGTGCACGAGCATCGCAACTGCATCATTACGCAGCGCGAAATCGGGTCCGATACCGAGAACTGGGGCGTGGCGCTGAGGAACAGTTTGCGGCAGGCACCGGACGTCATCATCATCGGCGAAATTCGCGATCGTGACGCCATGGATCATGCGATTGCCTTCGCGGAAACCGGGCATTTGTGCCTCGCCACGCTGCACGCGAACAACACGAACCAGGCGCTGGATCGCATCATCAACTTCTTCCCGGACGAGCGACGCGCGCAGCTCCTGATGGATTTGTCCTTGAACCTGCGCTCATTTGTGTCGCAACGATTGATCGTGAAACGTGACGGCAAAGGCCGCGTGCCCGCAGTGGAAGTTCTATTGAACTCGCCGCTGATTGCAGACATGATTTTCAAAGGCGAAGTCACCGAAATCAAGGAGATCATGAAGAAATCCAACGAGCTCGGCATGCAGACGTTTGATCAGGCGTTGTTCCAGTTGCACGAGGCGGGGCATATCAGCTACGAAGACGCGCTGCGCAACGCCGACAGCGTGAACGATGTACGACTGCGCATCAAACTCGAAGGCCATGAATCGAAGGGCCGCAATATGCTCGCGGGCCTTGAGCATCTGGACATGATGAAGTAGGTACTTCACACGTCATGATGCAGGAGTCGCTTTAGCGGCAATTTCCTGCGTTTGCGGCGATGCGGCTACGTCGCAACAATTGCAATTTCCTCTGAACGGCAGTCTTTTAGCCGTAAACCTTTACCAGTACGATCACTCTAAAGACGTGTCAACCAAGAACTGCAACGGCACGTTTTTGCGGCAGACCTGTCCAACTACGACCGAACGCGAAAAGTCGCGTGACGCAGTCTTTTAAGGAGTGATTTCAATGAATCCCGTTAAGCAAATTTTCGCCGCTAGCCTCGCCGCGCTCGCCGTCTCCTCGGTGATGGCCCAGAGTCAGGGGCAGAGCTATAGCGACACCGCACAGGTGCTCTCGGCGCAGCCGATCTATGAGCGCAACAACGTGCCCCGTCAAGAATGCAACAACGAAACCGTGACCACGGATCGTCGCGTTCCTTCGCAAGGTTATGTTGCGGCGGGCTACCAGCCTGCTCCGGTTGCGCCTGCGCCACAAGTCGGTGATCGCACTATAGGCGCAGGCACTGTCATCGGTGCCATCATTGGCGGCGTAATCGGTCACCAACTCGGTGGCTCGTCCGGCGGACGCGATGTCGGCACCGGCGTTGGAATTGCAGTCGGTGGCCTCGTTGGCAATCAGATCGACAACACGCCCCCAGGCGCCCCCGGTTACGCAGCGCAAGCGGCGGGCCCAGCGCGCGTTGACTACGTCCCTGAAACCCGCACCGTGCAACGCTGCCGCACGGTTTACGACAGCCGTGACGAAGTCACGGGTTACAACGTGGCGTATCGCTATCAGGGCCGTGATTACACGACGCGTATGGCGTACGATCCGGGTGCCACCATGCAGGTGCAGGTGAACCTCGCTGTGGAGCCTGCACGCCGCTAATTTCGATTTCGAATAACAACGATAACGTCCACGTCAGGCCTGCTGTTCACTCTTCCCTGCAGTTCCGGCAACCTCCCCCTGCCCGCGCTGCAACACAGGCAACGCTGACTACGGCGACATTACCATGGCACGCGACGGCCTCCCCCTCCCTCGCTGCCAAACTTCAAACGGCTACCTTTTTGGTAGCCGTTTTTATTTGTCCCGCCGCGACAGCAACGCGCACCCGTAAAATCGTCATCAGTATTTTTCAAACTCACAGGAGCACCTCATGATTCGTCGCTATGGCGTTGGTAAACGTCTCTCCGAAATGGTCACTTACCACGGCTTTTTGTATCTCGCAGGACAGGTCGCTGCTGACCCGAGCGCGGACGTCAAAGGCCAGACCGAACAAATCCTGAAGCAGATCGATGACCTGCTCGAAGAAGGCGGCGCGACCAAAAAGAGCATCCTCACGACCACGATTTATCTCGCCGACATCAGCACATTCGCGCAGATGAACGAGGCGTGGGACGCATGGGTGCCCGAGGGCATGCCGCCCGCGCGCGCAACGGTTGAGGCAAAGCTCGCCAAGCCGGAGTACAAGGTGGAAATCATGGTCACCGCGTGCAACGGCATGAGCCAGCACACGGTCGCAGCCCCGAAATCACAAGCGGCGCATGATGACCACGGCCACGATCATGACCACGATCACGGCGACCATAAACACTAACGCTTATTTGCGTTTAACAGCCAAGAGGTAACCAGAACCACCATGCTCGACCCGATCAGAACTCAATCCAGCATTGCTCCCACAGCACTCGTTCGCGAAGCCGAAACGATGCGCGTGTCTCGAGCGACGTTTGATGAAGTCATGTTTCAGACCTATGCCGTCGCGCAGTTTGTGCCGCAGCGAGCGCTGGGGTCGCGCATTTGGGATACCGAGGGCAAGGAGTACGTCGACCTCGCGGGCGGCGTGGCGGTGCTCTCGCTTGGGCATTGCCACCCAGCGTTAAACGCGGCGCTGAAAGCGCAGGCAGATCGCATCTGGCACTGCTCGAACTATATGACCAACGAACCGGCTTTGCGCTTTGCCAAAAAGCTCACGCAGGCCACATTCGCTGATCGTGTATTCATGTGCAACAGCGGTACCGAAGCGAACGAAGGTGCGCTCAAAACAGCGCGCAAGTACGCGAGCACGCATCACGGCGATCAAAAGTTTCGCATCATCTCCACGACCAATTCGTTTCACGGTCGCACCTGGCTTGCTGTCTCCACCGGAGGCAGCCCGAAGTACACCAAGGGCATGGGGCCCGTGCCCGCTGGCATCACCCATGTGCCGTACAACGACGTAGACGCGCTGCGCGCCGTGATGGACGACGATGTTGCGTGCATCATCCTAGAGCCAATGCAGGGCGAAGGCGGCATGTTCCCTGGCTCGGCCGAGTTTTTGGGCGCTGCCCGCGAGTTGTGCGGCAAGCACAAAGCGCTCTTGATTTTTGACGAAATCCAGAGCGGCGTGGGCCGCACCGGCGCGCTCTACAGCTACATGCAAAA
>JAYWAQ010000499.1:0-4145 GCA_043782305.1 Burkholderiales bacterium | reverse complement strand
TCGGTGCTATTGGCTTTTCTCTGAAAGCTCAGTGGCATAGGGGATACCGGTCATAAAGTTAGCTTGTCGGCTTATGGCATTTTCGGCCCATAGCCCTCGTTCAGTGGTACTTTCAATAAAAAGATGTCAATGCAATTGCTGGCTTGAAAACTCAGAAGTTAGGAGTCCGATGCCGGCCTTCTGTCCGTTGAAAAAACGCAAGGCAAGCGCATTGGGCTTTGGATGAAAGCTCTTGACACCATGAAGCGACTGAAGCCCATGGACATGAAATCTTCGCTCAAGGCCGATCACGCGACGGGTCACGGGCAGGCTACGGCGCTGCTGATTCAGGCCATCGCGTTTTGGGCCTGCGTCTCGCTTTTCCACAATCAGGGCGTATCGATCATTGCGTGGAGCGCGTTGTACGGATGTTGCGCGGTGTCGGCTCTTGCGTTGCATCATCGGCGTTTTGCGCACTTCCAGATGCAACCCAGTGCGTGGCTTCTCTTTGCGTTGAACGTGGTTCTGCTGGCAGCACTCTTTTGGGGGACCAACACGGCGCTTGATTTGCTAAACGGCCCGCGCCGACCTAAGAATGACTGGACGGCGCGTCTTGGCGGGCTTGAGCTCTGGTTTGCGTTGTTTCCTGGCGTATGGTCTATCGCAATGGCTGGCTGCGCACGATCATTGCAAGCGAAATTGTCTAAACAACCAGCGTCGCCTCAACCTCAAACAACGCGCCCTTCGGCAACGACGCCACACCCACGGTCGAGCGCGCAGGGTAAGGTTTCTGAAACAGCGATTCCATCTTCGCGTTGACCACGGCGAAGTTCGCAAGGTCGGTGAGGAACAGCGTGAGTTTGACGATGCCCGAGAGCTCGCCGCCAGCTGCCACGACAACGGCCTGCATGTTGGCGAATGCCTGATCCACTTGCGCCTCGAAGCCTTCGCGCAGGTTGCCGGTCGCGGGGTCGAGGCCGATCTGGCCGGAGCAGAAAACGACGGTGCCCTTGAACGCGAAATTGACGCTGATGGCTTGTGAGTACGGGCCAATCGCGGCCGGTGCTTTTTCGGTGTGGATAACGTGGTTGCTCATGTTGAATTCCTTAGTATTTAGGCAGTTTTGCCACGCAGGCGGGTGACGATTTCGCTAGTGAGCGGTGCCTGATTCATCGTGTAGAAATGGATGCCGGGCGCGCCACCGTCGAGCAGGCGCTGACACAGTTGCGTGATGACATCCGCGCCGAACGCGCGAATGGACGCGGCGTCGTCCATAAAGCCTTCCATCTTGAGCGCGATCCAGCGCGGCACATCAATCGAGTCTTTTGCTGCGAAGCGCGCGATCTTCGAGAAGTTGTGGAACGGCATGATGCCAGGCACGATGGGGATGGTGACACCGCGCTTTCTGACTTCATCGACGAAGTGAAAGTAGGCGTCGGCATTGAAGAAAAATTGAGTGATCGCCGAGTGCGCGCCAGCCTTGGCTTTGGTGACGAAATTGTTGAGGTCGGCTTCAGCGTAACGGCACTGCGGGTGGTACTCGGGGTAGGCCGCGATTTCGATCACGAAGTCGTCTTCGTGCTCCTCGCGGATGAAGCGCACGAGATCGGTGGCATAGGCGAAGTCACCCATCGCGCCCGTACCGCTGGGCATATCGCCACGCAGGGCGACGATGCGGCGAATGCCTTTTGCCTCGTACAGCGCAAGTGTTTCAGCAATGCTCTGCTTCGTTGCGCCGATGCAGGAAAGATGCGGCGCGGCGGCGTGGCCCGATTCGATTATTTCAAGCACGGTGGCAAGCGTCTTGTCGCGCGTAGAGCCGCCCGCGCCGTAAGTTACGCTGAAAAACTCGGGTGAAAGCGCGCCGAGTTGTTGCGTCACAGCGCGTAGTTTCAGTGCGCCTTCCGGCGTATTCGGCGGGAAAAATTCGAACGAAATATTGTTCATTTTGAAGGTGTTTTCTTGTTTGTTTTCTTGGTGCTTTTAGAAGCAGCCGCACGAAGCGCTGCGCCCCAGGCGTGCTCGGCCCACGGTGCCATCAATGCGGCAGATTCCATGGCATCGACGGGCACGGTGTAATAGCTCATGCTGCGTGGCTTGCCGTCAGCTTCGTAGGTGAAGATCTGGCAACCCGCCTGCTCGAATTCGCTGCCCGATTCATCATCAACCTTGAGCCAGAGTTGATCCATCGCGATGATCGCAAACGTCTTGCCATCAATCGAGAAACCGATGCCACCAAACATGCGTTTCGCCGCAATCCCTGCGATTCCGGCACGCGGCATCAGTGATGCAAAAAGCTCAATGCAGTAGTCGCGAAATTCATCTTGTTGTGCGCTCATTTGATGGCCTCCGCATAAACGAAGAATTCACGATTGCCGTCACCGCCAGTGATCGAACTGTCGAAGTACTCGAGCACTTGAAGACCGGCGTTAACGCACGCTTTCCGGATAGCCTTTTCAACTGCTACGTAGAGCGATTCATCACGAACGATACCGCCACGGGCCAGGTTGTCTGCCCCCACTTCAAATTGCGGTTTGACCAGCGACAAAACTCGCCCGTCTTCGCGCAACAGCGCGGGCCATTGCGCCAACACTTTAGTGAGCGAGATGAACGAGACATCAGCGACGATCAAATCGAATGGTTCGCCGATGTTTTGCAACGTGCGCGCATTCACGCTCTCGATGCAGGTAACGCGCGAATCGTTGCGAATCTTCGCATGCAATTGATCACGACCTACATCTACACCAACGACGTGCGCGACACCACTTTGCAACAAGCAATCAGTGAAACCACCGGTCGATTGACCCACATCCAGACAACGAAAATTTTTGGTGTCGAGCGCAACGAGCTTGAGCGCGCCATCGAGCTTGAGCCCACCGCGAGAGACGAAGCGATCCAGTTCACTGGCTTCGACTTCCAGTTCTACGTCATCATGAACCGTCGCACTCGGCTTTGTCAGGGCGACTTTTACCGCACCGTCACGCGCGAATACGTGCCCCGCCGCGATGAGGCGTTGCGCTGCGGTGCGCGAAGGCGCGAGCCCCCGCTCAACGAGCAACACGTCGGCGCGCATATCAAAAAATTAAAGCGATTTGGACTTTTTGCCGAACGGAATAATCATCGACAACACCCACGAAATCAAACCGTAAAGCAGGCCGCCGAACACTGCGGCCCAGAAGCCATCGACCGAGAAACCGTTGAGCATCTTGCCGACCATCCAGAACAACAAGCCGTTGATCACGAGATAGAAAAAGCCGAGCGTCAGGATTGAGATGGGTAGCGTCAACAGCGTCAGCACCGGACGAATCAGCGTGTTTACCGCGCCCAGCGCGAACGCGGCGATCAACGCCGAGACAAAACTCGTGACCTTGATTTGCGGCATGAGGTACGCGACGGCCATCAGTGCGACAGCGTTGAGTACCCAGACGATCAGTAGGCGAATCATGGTGTTTGTCCCTTTGTCTTTTAGCTCCCTCTCCCGCGCACGGGAGAGGGAATTTACCGACTAGTAGCGGTAAGTATCCAGCTTGTAAGGCCCAGCCTTGCTCACGCCAATGTACGCCGCTTGCTCGGTCGTCAATTCGGTCAGCATTGCGCCGACTTTTTTCAGGTGCAAACGTGCCACTTTTTCGTCGAGGTGCTTTGGCAACACGTAGACCTTGCCGGACTCGTAGGCCTCAGGTTTGGTGAACAGTTCCATCTGTGCGATCACCTGATTGGCGAACGAGGAGCTCATCACAAAGCTTGGGTGACCCGTGGCGCAACCAAGGTTCACCAGGCGGCCCTTGGCCAGCAACGTGATCTTTTTGCCGTCCGGGAAAATCACGTGATCGACTTGCGGCTTGATCTCGTCCCACGTGCACTTTTCGAGCGACACGACATCAATTTCGTTGTCGAAGTGACCGATATTGCACACAATGGCCTCATCTTTCATCGCGGCCATGTGGGCGTACGTAATCACGCTCTTGTTGCCGGTGGCGGACACGAAGATGTCGCACTTGTCAGCAGCGTATTCCATCGTCACGACTTTGAAGCCTTCCATCGCTGCTTGCAACGCGTTGATCGGATCGATCTCGGTGACCCAGACCTGCGCCGCGAGCGCCTTGAGCGCCTCGGCGCAGCCCTTGCCGACGTCGCCGTAGCCGGCGACCACCGCGACCTTGCCG
>JAYWAQ010000498.1:0-11527 GCA_043782305.1 Burkholderiales bacterium | reverse complement strand
ATTCGCCCCCGAGATTTGGAGTGAAAACGTCGATGAAGCGGTCCGTTGTTTGAGCGCAGCGAGTTTCGGACCGCGCGACGTTTTCGCTTCAAATCTCGGATCTGGGCAAATGTCGGGGTCGCCTTTCTTTGGTTACTTTATTTGGCGAAGCAAAGAAAGTGACTGCCTCCGCGGCATGAGCGGCTCGTGGCAAACGAACCAATCCTGCGAAGAACAACCTTGGTTGGCATCAATTTGGGTGCATTAAGAATGCACCCTACGGAACGAGAGAGGAGTGATTTGCGCTTCGCGTGGGACTGCGAGCCAAATTCCCGCTTCGTGAGAATGACGGCAGAGATGGGCGCGGTCGCTATTTCGCTCTCGACAGCAGTTTCAACGCCGCTCTGATCGCATCGTTCAGTGGCAAATCTGCGGCCAAGTCCTTGCAGGCTGCGGCGGCTTCTTTTTCGCTGTAGCCGAGCGCGAGGAGGGCGTTCACTACGTCATCAGCTGGGTTGGCGATTGTGGAGGCTGCGCCGGGTGCGCCAGTGGCGGCAACCGCTTTCCCTTTGAGTTCCAGCAGCAGACGCTCGGCTGTCTTGGTGCCGATGCCGGGCACGCGCGTGAGGCGCTTGACGTCCTGCATCATGATGGCTTGATTGAGCTCTAGCACCGACAAACCGGAGAGCACGGCCAGCGCGACTTTAGGGCCGATGCCGGTGACTTTGATGAGCTGGCGGAAGGCGGCGCGCTCGTCGTTGGTGGCGAAGCCGAACAGCAGATGCGCGTCCTCCCTCACGACGTAGTGCGTCATGAGCTGCACGCGCTCGCCGGTTGCGGGCAGCGCGTAAAACGTGCTCATCGGCACGTCGACCTCGTAACCGACGCCGTTCACGTCGACGACGATTTGTGGCGGTTGTTTGGCGGCGAGGATTCCGCTTAAGCGTCCGATCATTGGGCAGGTTCTTTGCTAAAAATATTCAGGCAGCTTTGGGCTGTAATAACCGCTGCTTTTAGGATAGCGCTAATAAATCGGTTAAGTCGACTACCGGCCAAATTTAATGCTAGCCCCAATGCAGTGGTCTTCTCATGCGCAAGCTGATCACATCATCCGCCCGCCGCGTTGTCGTACTTTACGCTTGGCGAGCAGTTCGACGCCCAGCGCGCCAAAACCCTGTCGCGCGTGCGCATGGGTGATCGCGGTGGCGAGCGCGTCGGCGGCGTCGGCTTGCGGCGTTGTGTCGAGTTTTAACAGGCGCTTGACCATTTCCTGCACCTGTTCCTTCGCGGCCTTGCCGTGGCCGACCACGGCCTGCTTGACTTGCAGCGCGGTGTACTCGTGGACGGGCGTGTTTAGCAGCACGGCGGCAGTGATCGCAGCGCCACGCGCCTGACCGAGCAAGAGCGTTGATTGCGGGTTGACGTTGACGAACACTTTTTCGACGACGACGTCATCGGGCTTGTGCTGTTTGATGATGCTTTGCACATCCTCGGCGATGGTTTTCAGGCGCTCGGGGAGGGTGCCTTTGTCGTCGGTTTTGATGCAGCCACTGGCGACGTAGGCGAGCTTGTTGCCGGTTTGCTCAATGAGGCCAAAGCCGGTGCTGCGCAAGCCGGGGTCAATGCCGAGGATGTAGCGGGACGGCGCTTGCACTAGTGGGAGCGGTGCTACCGCGATACCACGCAGTGGGCGAACAACCGCGGTAGAACCGCTCCCACAGGCGCTCGGGAATTGGGCATTAAATCTTCACGGCGGTGCCGCTCACGGCGACCATCATCATGCCGTTGGTTTCGCCGAGCACTTCATAGTCGAAATCGAGACCGATGACGCCGGTTGCGCCGCGTTCTTTGGCAACTTCGATCATGTCGGCGAGCGCTGCATCGCGAGCGCCGGAAAGGGCGCGTTCGTAGCCGCCCGCGCGACCGCCAACGATATCGCGCACCGACGAGAACATGTCGCGAAAGATGTTGGCACCGATGATGGCTTCACCGTTGACGACGCCGAGATATTGGCTCAGCTCCACGCCCGGTGGCGTGGTGGTTGAGAGGAAAAATCCGTCGTTACTTTTTGAGAACCAGCCCATCATCTACTCCTCAATGACCGCCGACGTATAAACATCCTGAACATCATCCACCGCGTCAAACGCGTCGAGCAGCTTCTGCATCCGTACCGCATCATCGCCCGCAAAAACCACCGGGTTCAGCGGTTTCATGCTGACTTCTCCGGCATCCGATTTGAAGCCAACTTTTGCCAGTGCTTCCTTCACGTTGACGAAATCATAGGGCCCGGTGATCACCTCAACCGAGCCGTCGTCGTTGTTCACGATGTCTTCTGCTCCCGCTTCCAGCGCGGCTTCCATGAGTTTGTCCTCATCTACGCCTGGCGCGAACAACAGCGATCCGCAGTGCTTGAAAAGGAACTCGACGGAGCCATCGGTGCCGAGGTTGCCACCGTTCTTGCTGAACGCGTGGCGGACTTCGGCGACGGTGCGCTGCGTATTATCGGTCAGGCAGTCGACGATGATGGCCGCGCCGTTAATGCCATAACCTTCGTAGCGAATTTCTTTGTAGTCAACACCCTCAAGCTCACCGGCGCCGCGCTTGACGGCGCGCTCGACGGTCTCGTTGGTGAGGTTGTTGTCATAAGCGTTATCGACAGCGAGTCGCAGCCGCGGGTTGCCCTCAAAACTACTGCCGCCCATCTTCGCGGCAACCGTAATTTCCTTGATCAGACGCGTGGCAATCTTGCCTTTTTTGGCATCTTGACGCCCCTTGCGGTGCTGGATGTTTGCCCACTGACTGTGACCGGCCATAATTTTTCGGTGCGCAGTTTACGCACGGGTGTGAATTGACGAATGCGTTGATTTTACGAAGGCTTGCCGGTGGCCTGACTCGAACCCGAGTTGCCCATCCGATTGATCAACTGGTAGACCGTTTTCAGACGCAGTCCCGCGTCGTTGATTTCGAGCAGACTCTGCTTGATGGAGGGCGGCAGTTGCAGGATTTCCACGAGCCGTGAACCGACCCAGGTTGAGTCTTCAAGGTCGAACGGTTCTGCGAACTTGTCTTCGCCCGCGCGATTGATGATTTGCGACAAAAGCTCGCGCAGCTCGGCATACGTGGCGGGCAATTTCACTTTCGGCTCGGGGCGAATCCAGCGCACAGCGGCGCGGTGCAAACCGGTTCTGCCGATGGTTGAACTGAGAATTTCAAAACGGTCTTCGCCCACCACATCGAGCTGAAAAATGCCTGCTTGCGGCATGTCGAAGGAAGCCACACGCACCGCCGTACCGACCTTCGCAAACGTTTGCTCCGCGCCAACTTCACCGCCGCCGGTGAGCGTGACAATGCCAAATAATTGACCATCAGCGATGCGCGATTTGGCAAGCTCAAGATAGCGCTGCTCAAAGACTTTCAGGCTCAGTCGACCGCCGGGGAACAGCGTGGTTCCGAGCGGGAATAACTGGAGTGTGTCGGGTAAGGTGTTGGCCGATTTTCGACCGAGGAATGACAACATAACGGGAGCAATGAAATTGTTATTCTGAGAGCGGATGCTCGCGATCATGGCGCAGCACGCGTGCGACGTCGGCAAGAGCCTCCTTCAACGCATTGGCCACGTAAACGGATCGATGTTTGCCGCCTGTACAGCCGATGGCGATATGAATTCTGGCGCGATTGTCGGTGGCGAAACCGGGCATCGATGCGCGAACATAAGTAGAGATGGCATTGACCAATACTTGCGTTTCCGGTTGCGCGCGCAGGTACTCAATCACCGGTTCGTCGCGGCCTGTGAGTGCGGACAAACCGGGCTCGTAAAACGGGTTGGGCAGGATGCGCGCGTCGAACACCAGATCGGCGTCCGGCGGGATGCCCTGCCGGTACGCGAACGACGAAATTTCAACAAGAGGCAACTCGGAGTCACCCGCCAGCTCGGCGGCGAACAAACGAACGCGTTGCCGCAACAGGTGCGTGCTGGTGGCGCTGGTATTGATCTCGAAAGCTGACACACCAACACGCATCAGCCTTGCGCGCTCTTCGGCGATGGCGTCGTGCAAGGTTCCAGTGTCGCTCGAGAAGGGGTGTCTGCGGCGTGTTTCGGCAAAGCGTCGCAGCAATGTCGATTCGCTCGCGTCAATGCGGATGACGCGCAGCGGTATGGCTGGATGGGCAAGTGCGATGGCGTCGACGCCGGCGTTGAACGCGGCAACGAAATCGGGCGATTGCGCGTTGATACTGATACCGAGCGACTGCGAATGAGTCGCAAGCATCGCCTCAACGGTATCGTAGAGAAGCGCCGCAGGCAGGTTGTTGACGATGGCAAAGCCTACATCCTCGAGCGCGCCGAGTGCAACGTTTTTCCCCGCGCCGGAGACGCCGAGAACGAGGATGATTTGTAGCGGCACTGCGCGTGGCGGAGGGCTAACCCTCCTCCATCAACTTCGCCTGTCGCTCGATAAATTCGCGTGTCGAATCAATACCGCGCAGATTGAGCACGAAGTTTCGAACAGCCGTCTCGACGAGCACGGCGAGATTGCGGCCCGCCGCAACCGGAATGATCATTTTTCGGATTTTTACGCCGAGAATTTCCTGGTACGTGGCGTTCACGCTCATGCGGTCCAGTCGCTTGAATTGCTCGTCGGTGTGATCTTCGAGATGCACGATCAGCTTGAGCGATTTGCGTGGGCGAACTGCGGTTTCCCCGAACGTGGTGCGTACATTCAAAATGCCGATGCCGCGTACTTCGAGAAAATCTTTCAGCACTTCCGGGCAGCGACCTTCGATGAGATCGGGCGAAACTTTGTACACCTCAACGATGTCATCGGCAATCAGGCCGTGACCGCGACTGATGAGCTCCAGCGCGAGCTCGCTCTTGCCAATCGCAGACGCGCCGGTGATGAGTACGCCCATTTCGAGTACATCCAGAAACACGCCGTGCAGCGTCGCGTTCGCAGCCAGCATGCGCGCGAGGTACTGCCGCAATACATCGACCACGTGCGGGCTCGGAAACGGGCTCTGCATGATCGGCACATGCGCCTTGTCGCACTGCTCTGTCATGTAGTCCGGTGGCGCGCCGACGCCGCAGACAAAAATTGCGCCGAGTTCGTCAACCAGAAGGCGCGAAAAAATGCTGGCCTGCTCGGCGAGCGGCAACGTCGACAAGTACGCGATTTCAGCGGGGCCGATGAGTTGCACCCGAAACGGGTGAATGAAATTCATGTGGCCAACGAGACCGACGTGCGCCTGAGCATTGGTGTCGCGCGAGAGCGTGCGCTCGCCGCCATCTCGACCACCAACCCACTGAATGTCCAGCCGCTCCTGATTTTCCGTAAACAGGCGCGAGATTTCGACCGTTCGCATGACCGCGGGGCTACGGGTGCGGCGCGCTGAACAGCGCGTGAATCACCGCAGGATCCGTGGCAGCGGCCAATTCATCACGGAAAGCACGATTTGAGAATCGTTGCGCCAACTCCGACAAGATTTGCAAATGTTCGTCGGTCGCCGCTTCGGGCACCAGCAAAACAAAAATGTCACGAACCGGCTGGCCGTCAGGCGCCTCAAAAATGATGGGCGTTTTCGGGCGCGCGAAAAAGCCGATGGAGTGATCCAGACCGCGAATGCGACCATGCGGGATGGCGATGCCCTGACCTAATCCGGTGGAACCCAAACGCTCCCGTGCGAGCAAACTGTCGACGGTAGTCGTGGGACTTAAGTCATAGCGCAACTCGGATTCGAGCGCGATCAGTTCGAACAAGCGCCGCTTGTTATTGACATCGAGGTCAAGCAGCACATTGTCGACGGGTAAGAGATTAGCGAGGCGGCTCACAGGCGGCGAGAATCCGTAGCGTTAGATTTTGTCCGAATCCAGCCCGTACAGATTACGAGCCTGGCCGCCAATTCTAGTGCAGTGCGTCAATGCTCAAATCGCTTGACGCACTTCGCGGAGTTCTGCGCCTAACGCGCCTCCAGCTCGCTCACGTCGGTGCGTTTACGCTCATAACCCGCGTCGCGGTGAACCTGCAATTTCTCTTTGTGCCGCACGACCTGTCGATCCAGACGATCCGCCAGTTCATCGATCGCGGCATAGAGGTTTTCGCCCTCACAAGCAGCATGAATTTCTTTGCCACTGACATGTATGTTCGCTTCGACTTTTTGCCTGAGTTTTTCCACCGACATCACCACGTTGACGTCTATCACATGGTCAAAGTGACGCTTGATACGGTCAATCTTGGAAATGACGTAGGCGCGCAGGGCTTCGGTGACAGCTACATGATGGCCAGTGATGTGCAAATTCATGAATGTACCTCTCGGAAGAAACAGATCGAACGAATAATGAAAACAGGCGCCACGTCTCTGCTGGGATTCAGCAGATTAACTGCGCCGCCTTAAGTTGACCGGGGCTATGTTCTGCAGTT
Organism: Burkholderiales bacterium; assembly: GCA_043782305.1. Taxonomy (GTDB): domain Bacteria; phylum Pseudomonadota; class Gammaproteobacteria; order Burkholderiales; family Casimicrobiaceae; genus Casimicrobium. The sequence continues at coordinate 5,135 of JAYWAQ010000498.1, read as the reverse complement.
CCCGGTATTTCGCCACGGTCCTTCGTGCAACGATGATGCCCTGGTCGCCCAGTAGCTCCGCGATGCGACTATCGGTCAGCGGCTCGTTGGTGTCCTCCTCGGAAATTAAGGTTTTGATCATGGCGCGAATTGCCGTCGATGACGCTGCGCCGCCTGCATCGGTCGCCACATGGCTGCCGAAGAAGTATTTGAGTTCGAATGAGCCGCGCATGCAGCTCAGATATTTTTGAGTGGTGACGCGGGACACGGTCGATTCGTGCAAGCCCAGTGCGTCAGCGACTTCGCGAAGCACGAGCGGCCGCATAGCGACTTCACCGTGATCAAAAAAGGCTTGCTGTCTTTCCACTATCTCAGAGGATACCCGAAGAATCGTATCGAAGCGTTGAGCCACATTCTTAACCAGCCAGCGCGCTTCCTGCAACTGGGTTGACAGGGGGGTGGAGCGACCTTCCTTCTGGCGGTGCAGCATATCGGCATAAACGCTGTTGACTGTGAGCCTCGGCACCGCCACGGAGTTGAGTTCGGCAATCCATTTGCGTTTGCTGCGGCGCACAATCACGTCCGGCACCATGAGACTCGCAGAAATGTCCGCAAAGGGTGCGCCCGGACGCGGCGTCAGGGTGCGGATGACCGCATGCGCATCTTTCAGATCGATTTCATCGATATCGAGGAGTTTTTTAATGCGCGTGTAGTCACGCTTACCCAGGTGCTCCAGCGCTTCGCCAACGATGCGGCGCGCGAGCTTGGTGTCGCCATTGTTGGGGCGATTTTTAAGTTGCAGCAACAGGCATTCGCGCAAATCCGCGGCACCCACGCCTGCCGGATCAAGACTTTGCAATATGCCAAGCGCTATGTCCCAGGTTTCATCGGGGATGCCGTCGTCGTTGCCGCCTTTCGCCAGCAAATCGTCAATATCTGATTTGGTGACCGATAGAAATCCATGCTCGTCGAGGCTGTCGATCAGCGCATGCACGAGCTGAAGAATGCCCGCCGATTCTTTCACCAGCACGAGTTGCGCGCGCAGATGTTCACGCAGGCTTGGCGGGATTGCGCGCTGCGATTCGAACGACTCCTCATCGTCATCGAAACTACCCGCACCCGAGCTGCCCCATTCGGCAAAATCAAGCGAAGGTGAGTCGAAATCGCCTTCACCGCCTACACTGTCGGTCGCGGTGTCTACGGTCGATGTCTGCGTGAAATCGGCGATGTCACTTTGCCCATTCATGGCGGATGCTTCAAAGGCGTCAACGCCCAGCTCGCGAGCGTCCAGTTGCTCAGGCGTTGAGTACGCGGCCATGGCATCGCTGCCGTCGAACAGTTGTTCCCGATCCACAGACGAGGCGTACACGTCCACCGAGTCCGGAACCTCAATCGGATCGTCCGCGCCGCGATCATCGGGTGCATCAGATTCGGCCAGTTCCAGCAGCGGATTCTCAGCGAGCGCGGTCTCAATCTCCTGCTGCAATTCGAGCGTCGACAGCTGCAACAACCGGATTGACTGTTGCAGTTGCGGCGTCAGCGTTAAGTGCTGCGCGAGCTTAAGTTGGAGGCCTGCTTTCACGTTAATCCGATTTCACGCTACAGGCGGAAATGTTCTCCCAGATAAACTTTTCTGACCGACTCGTTGCCAATGATTTCTTCCGGATGACCGTCGGCCAATACACGGCCTTCGCTGATGATGTAGGCGCGGTCGCAGATGCCGAGCGTTTCCCGAACGTTGTGATCGGTGATGAGCACGCCGATGCCGCGTTCGCGCAGGAAACGCACGATGCGTTGAATCTCGATCACTGCAATCGGATCAACACCGGCAAACGGTTCGTCGAGCAAAATAAATCGCGGACGGGACGCCAATGCGCGCGCGATTTCCAGCCTCCGTCGCTCGCCCCCCGAAAGCGCAACGGACGGCATATCGCGCAAATGCGCAATCGCCAGATCATCAAGCAGCGCCTGCAATTCGCGCTCAATCACGCTCTCGTCTTTTTCGCGCAGCTCAAGAATCGCGCGAATGTTTTCACCCGCAGTGAGCTTTCTGAAAATCGAGGCTTCCTGCGGCAAATACGACAAGCCCTTGCGTGCACGCTCATGAATCGGAAGATGTGTGAGTTCGGTGTCGTCGAGCTTGATCACGCCACCGTCGGCGGCGACAAGACCAACGATCATGTAGAAGCACGTAGTCTTTCCCGCGCCATTCGGCCCGAGCAGACCCACCACCTGACCGCTGTCCACGGTCAGGGACACATCGTGCACAACCGTGCGCGATTTGTAGCGCTTTTTAAGCGCAACGGCTGAAAGCTGGCTCATTGCGTTTCGGTGGGGTTGCGGATTTAACGACTGGCTTTTTTGTGACGGGTTTCGGAGCCGTTTTCGCGGCACCATCGCTAGACTTTTCGTCCGTCGCGGACTCATCTTTTTCACGCGGCTGCAGCACAAAGCTCACGCCTTTTCCTTCACTCGCTCGCGCCTTTGATTCGCGCGCTTCGTATTTGCTGGTCTGCGTGTTGTAGATGATGTAGTTGGCGACAGTCTGGTCTTCGCCGATGAACAAGACCGCATTGCCGAACAACTCAACAATGCCTTTGCCGCTGTCGTAATCCACGCGATCCGACACGCCTTGCGCCCAGTCGCCGTTGTCCGTTCGCTGGCGGAAGCACACGGGCTTGCCGTTCAAAACAGCGTTGTAGTTATCGTCCGGCGTCGTCTGTGCGGTGCCGCGATCAGCGGTGAGCTTGAGCGTGCCCTGCGTGATGACGACCGCCTTTTCAAGTTTGTAGAAGCCCTTCGCATGATCGGCATCACCGTCGACTGCGCTGATCAGTATTTTCTCTTTCCGATCCGCTTTTTCAGCAGCAGCGTCCATCGGAATCAGCAAGCAAAAAGCGGGGATTACCGCCGCCGCCAGAAGCGCTCTAGGTTTCATGGTTTTTCCTTAGTCTCGGTGGCCTGACCTGCGTCTTTTGGACGCAACTCAATTTCAATTCCACGGGTGGTTTGCCCCTGCTTTTTCTCGTTGTCGACGCGCAATCCCCGCGTCGTCATCACGCGATCACCACTGACGGTACGTGTAGTCGATTCGGTCTGTGCTTGCTGCGTTTTTGGGAATACAGTGAGTTGTTCGCTCTCGTAGGTCACGGCCTCGCGCCCCTCGCTCGGCCCCTGACGCGCAACCACTTTTCCGGAAAAATCAACCTGTTCAATACCGCCCTTTTCGGTCGCGCTTTTGAGAATGGCACGCGCGGAGACAACGTCCATTTTGGGCTTGCCCGCAGGCTGGCTTTCGTAGCGCGGCTGGTCGACCACCGTGGTTTGATTGTTGGGGAAATGGGTCGCCCGTTGGCCGATCATTGTGCTTTCAACGCGCCCATCGACGGCGGTTCGCTCAATCTTGAAATTTTGCAAAAAATGATCGGGAGCGGGCTGCGTTGATTTCTGTTGCGCACGGGCGCTTTCGGTCACGCGCGCATCGAGCCAGAACGTAAGCAAAGCAAATATCGCAATGGCAATCACGGGAAACAGCGCCGCGAGCCGATCCTGTCGACGACGCCAGATAAAGGTGCTCATCGCCCAGGTTCCGATGGCAATGATGGCAATGCCAGGTACGGTTTCAGCAATTCATCCAGGCGCCCCTGTATGCGCAAAATGGCTTCCACCAATTCACGTACGGCACCGTTGCCCCCCTCCAGTGTGGACAACCAATGGGCGCGCTGGCGCACCGCCGCCGCCGCGTTGGGCACCGTCGCCGCGAGCCCGGCGACGAGCATCGCCGGCAAGTCAAGCCAGTCGTCGCCGATGTAGGCGACCTGCGACATAGGCAGGTTCCAGTCAGCGCAGATTTTGCTGAATGCGCTGCCTTTGTTGCGCTCGCCGCTCACGAGTTCAACGCCCAACTCAGTCGCACGGCGCTCGACTGCGAGGCCCCCGCGCGCGGTGAGAAACGCCACTTTCCAGCCCGCCTGTTTGGCAAGCGTGATGCCGAATCCATCGAGCACCGAGAACGATTTCAATTCTTCGCTGCCGAGGTAATTCAATTTGCCATCGGTCAAGACGCCGTCGACGTCGCACACGAGCGCCCCCACTGCGAGCATGCGATCAGCGACGGAGGGTGGGCGCACAAATTTCGCCACGACTACACCACCTTCGCGCGCAGCAAGTCGTGCATGTGTAGGGCACCCACCAACTGGCCCGCTTTGACAACGAGAAGCTGGGTTTTGCGCTTCGATTCGAGCAGGCCGACGGCTTCCACGGCCAGCTCGTCCGGGTTAATCGTGACCGCATTGACCGTCATGAAATCGGAAACCTTTGCCGCGTTGAAATCACTCACTTTGGGCAGGCAGCGCCGCAAGTCGCCGTCGGTGAACATGCCGGCCAGTGTGCCGTCGGTGTTCACAACCGCCGTCATGCCCATGCCCTTACCGGTAATTTCGAACAGCGCCTGACTGAGCGTCGCCTGAAGCGGGACGGTGGGAATGGCCTCACCTGTGCGCATGACGTCCCTCACATGGGTGAGCAATCTGCGCCCGAGCGATCCGCCCGGATGCGAGCGCGCGAAGTCCTCCGCCGTAAACCCGCGCGCTTCGAGCAAAGCCATCGCGAGCGCGTCACCGAGCGCCATCGCGGCGGCGGTGCTGGCGGTGGGCGCGAGGCCAAGTGGACACGCCTCTTCGACAACACCGGCATTGAGTGTGACGTCGGCCTCTGTTGCGAGCGTGGATTGTTCATTGCCGGTGATGGCGATGATCTTCGCGCCGACGCGCTTAATGGGTGTCAGGAGCGCGTTGACTTCCGCCACCTCGCCCGAGTTCGACAGCGCGATCACCACGTCGTCCGCCGCGATCATGCCCATGTCGCCGTGGCCGGCCTCGGCGGGATGCACAAAGAATGCGGGGGTACCGGTCGACGCCAGGGTAGCCGCCAGCTTGCGCCCAACATGACCGGACTTGCCGATGCCTGTCACGACGACGCGTCCTGAGGCAGAGAGCACAATTTGCACGGCCTCCACCATCGGCTGACCCGCCGCGTCGCTCAAACGCGAACCCACCGCCGAAATGGCGGCCGCTTCGGTCGTGAGAACCGAGAGCGCACGTCGCAAAATAGCGACAGGGTCTACTGCAATATTCATGCAAGGCAGTATATCTGCC
>JAYWAQ010000497.1:0-11556 GCA_043782305.1 Burkholderiales bacterium | reverse complement strand
TTGCTAATCTGGTGACGACTTATTTACCGAGAGCAAGGATGGCGCAAGCACGCCATCGCCGCACAGTGCGCCTACGAGGCCTCTGCCACGCGACGCAGGCGCTCGCGGCTATTGGTCAAATGGATGCGCATCGCGGCTTTGGCCGAGTCTGAATCCTGACGCTCGATGGCGTCGAAAATAACGTTGTGTTCGCGATTGACGCGCTCGAGATACGCGCTTTTTTCTTCCTTCGCCAGCTGCGGTGAGTTCACGCGCGCGCGCGGGATGAGCGTTGTGCCCAAATGGCGCATCAGCTCGAAAAAATGCGGGTTTTGCGTGGCCTCGGCAATCGCCAGATGAAAGCGGAAATCCGCCTCAATCGTGTCGGAGCCCATCGCCGCGCATTTGGCGAACTCATCAATCGCCGCTTGCATCTCCGCGAGCTGTCGCAAGTTGCGCCGCGTAGCTGCAAGCCCGGCAGACTCGGTCTCCAGGCTCACACGCAGCTCAAGCACATTGACAATATCAACCACAGTTTCAACGTCCACCGGATCAATGCGAAACCCCGGCCCATCGGGCGGTGAATCACTGACGAAGCTGCCAATGCCGTGCTGCGTCACGACCAACTGCGCTTGTTGCAAACGGGAGATGGCTTCGCGAACAACGGTGCGGCTGACCCCATGTTCAACCATGATTTCTGCCTCGGTCGGCATCCGCATGCCAGCGACGTAGGTGCCGTCCTTGATCCGGGCCTGCAGCGTGGAAACAAGCTCGACGGCAAGGCTGCGGCTTTTGCGCAAAGGCCGTGATGCGAGTTGTGTGTTCATCTGCGAGCTTCCTTGAATCTTTGGTGCTGTCTGGCATTGTTAGACAACTGACGTGTGTCTCTTAAGATGATTCTAGTGCGCCCCCGCTGGTGAGCAGAATCGCACGGAAGCGCCTAATTTCTACACGCCAAATCGGGAGTGCGTCGACTTCAGTCTGCTTCGTGTGGCTGGAAGTCCGATGCCTGATACCCGCTCGCTCGCCAGTCTTGAGTATCAGCAGCTCAGCTACCTCCACGCGACAATGTTCGCCCCACTGTTGACAGCCGCTTAGGATGTACTAACATCACGCAAAATGTTAGCGCTACCATATTATGCTGAATTCTCGAGATCAGATGCTTCTTGCGGCCATGCACTTGTGACGACATCTTGTCACGGAAAAACGGTCTTAGCCTTGTGTTGTATGATAACTGACAAATTACCGTCGTAGCCCTCTAAAAATGTCCAACAAAATCAATCGTTTATTGCTCACAGGCGCAGCGGGTGGCCTTGGCAAGGTGCTGCGTCCGCGTCTGGCCACGTTGTGCAACACGCTGCGTTTGTCTGACGTATCGAGCCTCGGCGACGCAGCACCGAATGAAGAATTGATGCCGTGCGATCTGGGTGACTGCGCTGCGATGTTGTCGTTACTGGATGGTGTCGATTCCGTGGTGCACTTGGGCGGCATGTCGATCGACGGGTCTTTCGAACCGATTCTGAATGCAAACATTCGCGGTGTGTACAACCTGTACGAAGCGGCCCGGGTCAAAGGCACAAAGCGCATTTTGTTCGCCAGCTCGAACCATGTGGTCGGCTTTCACAAACAATCCGAGCGCCTGGACGCGGACGCCCTGCTCCGCCCCGACGGCAACTACGGCATGAGCAAGGCGTTTGGCGAGGCGGCGTCGCGTTTCTACTTTGATCGCTACGGCATTGAGACGGTGTGCATGCGGATCGGCTCGTCGTTTCCGAAGCCCATTGACCGGCGAATGATGTCGACGTGGCTAAGTTTTGACGATCTGACGAGCCTCGTCACCTGCGCGCTACTCGCCCCCACTGTCGGACACACAATTGTTTACGCGGCATCGGACAACAAGCTGTCGTGGTGGGATAACAGCAAGGCCGCGCACCTCGGCTGGACGCCGAAAGATTCCTCGGAGCCGTACCGCGCCGAAATGGAGGCGACCGCCGTGCATCTGCCGCCTGACGACATCGCAATGAAGTATCAGGGCGGCGGCTTCGTCAAGCTTGGCCCCTTCCCGAACAAATAGCCGCGTAGCAAACCGATAAAACAATGTCCAACGCAGAACTGATTTTTGATGGCAAACATGGCACGGGGGAAAGCCCTGTCTGGGTGCCTGAGGAGCAAGCGCTTTACTGGGTCGATATTCCCGCAAAAAACATCTGGTGCTGGCGCGCCGACACGCAAACGACGCGCGTATGGGCGCTGCCCGAGATGGTGGGTTGCATCGCCCACGTTGGCGGCAAAGAGTGGGTAGCCGGGATGGAAACCGGTGTGTTTCGCGTCACACTGAACGATGATGGTAGCGCCAACACTAAGCTCCTCTCACCGGCGCATCATGCCGCACCCACTATGCGGTTTAACGATGGTCGTTGTGATCGTCAGGGCCGCTTTCTGGCAGGCACCATGTTTCGCAATATGGCGGATGCCAAGGCCGTCGGCGCGGTCAGCAGCTTCAATGGCGGAGGCGATCAGCGTGTACTGCTGGAGCACATGATTGTTCCGAACGGAATGGCATTCAGTCCTGATGGCAAATCGATGTACTTGTCTGATTCGCATCCGTCGGTGCAAATTATCTGGGCGTTTGACTACGACGTTGACTCCGGCACGCCGTGCAACCGGCGCGTATTCGTTGACATGAATCCGCTACCCGGTCGCCCGGATGGTGCAGCCGTGGACGCTGACGGCTGCTATTGGATTTGCGGCAACGACGCTGGTCTCATCCATCGATTCACGCCTGAAGGCAAACTCGATCAGTCACTGGCTATCCCCGTCAAAAAGCCCGCCATGTGCGCTTTTGGTGGGGTAAACCTTGATACGCTTTTCGTCACCTCGATACGACCATCGGGCGTTGACTTGACGGACCAGCCGCTGGCTGGCGGCGTGTTTGCGCTCCACCCCGGTGTGCGCGGAATCGCTGAACCGAAATTTGTCACGTAACTGCTTTTATTGATCTACAAGGAGGACCTATGAAATTCACTAAAACCCTGACGAGTGCACTCGCTCTGAGTATCGCCGCCGCTCTCGCGCCGCACGCTGTCGCGATGGAGTTCCGCTCGGCGGAGATTCATCCCGACGACTATCCAACGACGTTGGCAGTCAAACAAATGAGTGAAACGCTCAAGAAGCTGACCAACGGCAAGCACAGCATCAACGTATTCTCAGGCGGCAAACTCGGCAACGAGAAAGACACCATCGAGCAGGCAAAGATTGGCGCCATCGCCATGACGCGCGTTAACGTCGCTCCGATGAACAATATCTGCGCGCCGACGATGGTGCCGACGATGCCGTTTTTGTTCAATAGCACGGAGCACATGCGCCGCGTTCTGGATGGCCCGATTGGTGAAGAAATTCTCAAGAGCTGTGAAGCGCAGGGCTTCATCGCACTTGCGTTTTACGACAGCGGATCGCGCTCCATTTACTCGGTTAAAAAGCAGATCAAAACCATCGCTGACGTCAAAGGCATGAAGATTCGCGTACAGCAGTCTGATCTGTGGGTCGCGCTGCTGGAGGCGATGGGCGCGAACGCAACGCCGATGCCCTACGGCGAGGTTTACACCGCGTTGAAGACCGGTCTCGTTGATGCGGCAGAAAATAATTATCCCTCGTACGACAGTTCGCGCCACTACGAAGTGGCCAAGTTTTATGCCAAAACTGAACACTCGTTGGCCCCGGAAATTCTGCTGTTCTCGAAAAAGATTTGGGACACATTGACACCGGATGATCAAAAGGCGATTCGTCAGGCGGCCAAAGAATCGGTGCCGGTCATGCGCAAACTTTGGGATGAGCGCGAAGCGAAATCGCTCGCAGCGGTCAAGGCGGGTGGCGCGATAGTGTCCGACGTGGACAAGGCATCTTTCCATGCGGCGATGAAGCCGGTGTACGACAAGTTCATCACCGATCCGAAGTTGAAAGACATGGTCAAGCGGATTCAGGAAACGAAGTAGTTTTTTGGCACCGCAGGTAGGGTGGGCACCCCTTGCCCACCAACTGTATTAAACGAGTAACTTCTTCATCGCGACGCCATGGTGGGCAGAGGCTGCCCACCCTACAAAAAATGTAGGCGCGTTGTACTCGCAAAAAAAGGAATTCCATGTACACCGAACTCTGTCGTCGCATTGCGCGCGCCTGTATGTGGCTGGGCATCGCCGGAATGATCGCGCTTATTTGCGCGGTGACCTGGCAAGTGTTCGGTCGCTACGTACTGAATGACACACCCACGTGGGCCGAGAGTCTTGCGCTCTTGCTGGTGCTCTATGTGACCATGCTGGGAACCGCTGTGGGCGTTCGCGATTCGGGGCACATCGGGCTCGAATCAATGCTTGTACTCGCCTCTGATTCGATGCGACTCAAGATGGAATACATCATTCATTCGCTGATCCTGATCTTCGGTATTCTCATGGCTTACAACTGCGCGATTCTCGTTGAATCGGTGTGGACGTATCGCCTTCCGACGCTGGGAATTTCCGAGGGCTGGCGCTATGTACCGTCCACTATTGCGGGCGTGCTGATCGTCATGTTTTCAATCGAACACCTCATCGCGCTGGCCAACGGTCAGGACGTTGAACCCGCCTGGCAATAGAGCGCATATCCCATGACGATTCCATTACTCATTCTCTCGATCAGCTTCTCCGCGCTCTTGCTGCTGGGTGTTCCGGTGGCCTTCTCGATTGGCCTCTCGGCGCTCTTGACGCTCCTGTACGAAGGCATGCCTCTTGCCGTGGGCTTTCAGCAAATGACGTCGGGGATGAACATTTTTTCATTCCTCGCTGTTCCGTTCTTTATCTTCGCAGGCGAATTGATGTTGCACGGTGGCATCGCCGACAAAATCGTGAACTTCGCGCGCAGCATGATCGGTCATGTGCGCGGGGGCTTGGGCATGAGTAATGTGCTCGCCTGCACGCTGTTCGGCGGCGTCTCTGGATCACCGAGTGCTGACGTTTCGGCGATGGGTGCCGTCATGATTCCGATGATGAAACGCGAGGGCTATCACGCTGACTACGCGGTGAACGTGACTACGCATGCATCACTGGTCGGCGCGCTAATGCCGACCAGTCACAACATGATCATATTCACGCTCGCCGCTGCGGGCAAAGTGTCAATCGCTGCGCTCATTCTCGCGGGCATGTTGCCCGCGCTCATTCTCACGCTGTGTAACCTTGCTGCGGCATACGGTGTGGCTGTAAAGCGCGGTTATCCGGCGGGCACCTTCCCCGGTTGGGCAGTCGTCGGAAAAACTTTCGCCTCCGCACTGCCCGGCTTGTTCGTTGTCGCGATCATCCTGATCGGCATATTGTCCGGCGTTTTCACGGCGACTGAATCGGCCGCAATCGCGATCATCTACACGCTGATTTTGACCATTTTCATGTACCGGACCATGACGTGGGAACACTTCATGAAGGCAGCGACCAAATCGGTGAAAACGACTGGCACCATCCTGCTGCTGATCGGAATCTCCGCGACGTTTGGTTACCTCATCAGCCTCTACGGCGTTGCCGAATTGACCGGTGAAGCACTGGAAAAAGTGACCACTACACCGTGGATCATCTTCCTGCTCGTCAATATCATTCTGTTTGTGCTCGGGACCTTTCTCGACATGGCGCCGACGATCCTTTTGTGCACGCCCATCTTCCTGCCGATCTGCATGAAGTTCGGTATGGACCCGGTGCAGTTCGGCATGATCATGTTGATCAACTGTGCGTTAGGGCTCAACACGCCTCCGGTGGGAACGGTGCAGTTCATCGGCTGCACCATCGGCGGCGTCTCCGTCGGGCATGTCATGAAAACGATCTGGCCGTTCTACGGCGCGTTGATCGCGGCGCTGATGATCGTGACCTACGTGCCCGCGTTCTCGATGTGGCTGCCCGGCCTCGTAATGGCGAAATAGCTGTCTCTCAAACAGCACTCAAAAAAAGGAGAACTCATTTCATGAACACCCTGATCAGAACCTGCGGCAGCGCGATGGCGGCTGCATGCGCACTCGCCGCCCCAATCACTCCCGGTTTCGCGCAAAGCACTGACTTTCCGAACAAAACCATTGAGCTTCTGGTGCCCTATTCGCCGGGCGGTGGCACCGACGCGCTGGCGCGGGCCTTTGCCGAGGCAAGCCACAAGCACACGTCGCAAAGCATCGTCGTCACCAACAAGCCAGGTGCCAGCGGTGCGATTGGCTGGAATGAAATCATCAACGCGAAGCCCGATGGCTACAAGATTGCGGTGATCACGGTCGAGCTGCTGACGTTGCCGCATCTGGGTCTGGCCAAATTCAGCTACGACGACTTCAATCTGATCGCACAACTCAACGCCGACCCGGCAGCGATTACCGTACGCGCCGAAGCCCCGTGGAACAGCATTGAGGAATTCCTTGCGGCAGCAAAGAGACCTGGATCCGACGTCAAGGTCGGCAACGCGGGCAATGGGTCAATCTGGCACCTGGCGTCGGCCGCTCTCGAAGATAAAGCGTCCGTCAAATTCAATCACATCCCGTTTCAGGGGGCGGGTCCTGCCGTGCTCGCGTTGTTGGGCGGACACATTGACGCGGTCGCCGTCAGTCCGGCCGAGGTTTCGACCTACGTCACTGCGGGCAAGCTGAAAACGCTCGCCGTGATGGCGGACAAACGGGTCAAAGGGTTTGAGAAAGTACCGACGTTCAAGGAGCGTGGTATCGATCTCTCCATTGGCACGTGGCGCGGTCTCGGCGCGCCTAAGTCAACGCCGCCAGAAGTCATGGCCGTGTTGCGCAGCCTGACGCAAAAAACCGCCAACGAGCAATCCTTGCGCGACGTGATGGACAAGCAGAATCTCGGCTATGTCTACGCCGACGACGTGACGTTTAAGGCAACGCTTGCGCGAGACAATATTTATTTCAAGCAACTCATTACCAAGCTCAATCTCAAGCAATAGACTAGCGTTTCGTTGCTGATCGAATATTGCGAAAGCTAAGGAAACGCTGAGCAAGTGAGCGAGACGGATGCAGTACGAGGCGCGTGGCGCGCAGGAACCGGAATGTACGCCCTGGTACATGAGGATTCCGAGCACCACGCAACGAAGTAATGCGCCGTCGCAGCCACTTGATCTGCGTTTCCCTAAATAGTCCGAGGAATCGTTCATGAAAACCACGCCCGTTACCCCCGACGATTTGGCCGCCTCGGTGCTCGCCGTGCCGCCCATCGCGCGGCACCCGGACTTCTCGCTCAACATCGCCGCCAACAAGGCGCTGATTCGTCATATGGAAGCTGGCGGCGTGCGCACGCTCATGTACGGAGGCAACGCCAACTTCTACAACATCGGCGTGCGCGACTATCACAAAGTGCTCGAAATGCTCGAGAACCTCGCGGGTGAAGACAGCTGGGTGATCCCCTCGATCGGACCGGATTTCGGCAAGGCGATTGACCAGATTGACCTGCTTCGGAGTCGCGCGTTTCCGACTGCGATGATTTTGCCTTTGCCATTTCCATCGACCGACGAAGGCCTGGCTGTCGGCATTCTGCGGCTCTCGAAGTTCTACAAAAAGCCGCTCATCGTCTACATCAAATCGGACCACTATCTGGAACCAAAAACGGTCGCCAAGCTCGTTGCCGATGGGGTCGTCGCCGCCGTGAAATATGGCACCGTACGCAAAGATCCGTCCGACGATCCGTACCTGAAAGAACTCACGCAATACGTCGATCCGAAGATTATTTTGAGCGGCATTGGCGAAACGCCAGCGATCATTCACCTGCGCGATTTCGGCTTGCAGGGCTTCACCTCGGGCTCGGTCTGCGTTGCTCCGCGCGGCTCGATGAAGATGCTGCAACTGATCAAGGCAGGGCAATACGACGACGCGGCCACGATTCGCGAAGCCTACATGCCGATGGAGGAGTGTCGCGACAGCATCAGCCTGATTCGAACGCTGCATGAGGCGGTGACGCTGGCGGGTATCGCGGATATGGGGCCTATGTTGCCAATGCTCTCCAACATTGGCGCAGAGCACCACGAGCGTGTCGGTGCGGCGGCAAAATCGCTTCTGGCGCACGATGAGGCATTGGCGTGATTCGCCTGAAATCGGAAGACGCCTCACACGATTCAGGAGCAGCTTTATGCTGAAGGCGCCGTTCTATTTGGGCTAAACCGCCAATCTGAGGATTATCGACTTCAGCCTTAATCTACGCCAAGCCCCTATTAAATGAGGGGATGCAGCTAAAAGCTATTACGATTTCAATCCCGGAAATAACCCAGTCAAACCGGAAGCCAGAATCTCGATGGCGAGCGCCGCAGTGATCAAACCTCCAACGCGGGTCGCAACATTCATCCCGGTGATCCCAAGCGCCACCGACACCCGCTGCGCCGCCCGCAACGTGACCCAGGTGATCAGCGCAACCACCGCGATCACCAGCAGCATCATGCCCAGATGCGGAATTGTTCCGATGTGTTTGATTGCCGCATGCGATTGTCCGAACACAATCACCATCGAAATCGCGCCCGGCCCAGCCAGGAGCGGAATCGCAATCGGCACCACCGCAACCGCGTGTTTGTGATGCGCCTCTTCTTCCTCCTCCGGCGTTTGGCGAACGCGACCCGGCGCGGCGTTGAAACTATCCATCGCGGAAATCAGCAACAAAAGCGCCCCGGCCACCTTGAACGCCGAAAGCGAAATCCCGAAAAACTCGAGCACCGGCCCGCCCGCCAGCAAGCCAATGGCCAGCACACAGAACACCGCCACCGCAGCTATCCGCGCGATGCGAAACCGGTCCTGAGCAGTAGCAGTCGGCGTCAACGCCAGAAACATCGGCACCGCGATGAACGGATCAACAATGGCCAGTAGACCGAGAAAGGACTTAAGGTAGGCGGCGAGTTCCATGCTGGCATTCTGTCATCCCACGGAGAACAGCAATGACCGCCAGTCTACCCAGCGCCCGCATGCCCCACGCCAAACATCTCTTCCTTGAGTTTTGTAAGCTGATCGCGCATCTCGGCCGCTTTTTCAAACTCCAGATTACGCGCGGCATCAAGCATCGCTTTCTCCAATGATTTGAGCGTTTTTTCGCGGCTCTTTTCGTCCATCGCACCGAATTCGCGCTTGGCTTTGGCGTCCTTGGCGACGCGCTTTTCCTCATCCGGATCGTAGACGCCGTCGATGATGTCCTTGATGGCTTTTTGCACGCCTCTGGGCGTGATGCCGTTCGCAAGGTTGAAGGCGATTTGCTTGTTGCGACGACGCTCGGTTTCGTCGATGGCTTTTTTCATCGAGTCGGTGATCTTGTCGCCATACAAAATCGCGGTGCCGTTGATGTGGCGCGCGGCACGGCCAATGGTTTGAATCAGTGAGCGCTCTGCCCGCAAAAAACCTTCCTTATCGGCATCGAGAATGGCAACCAGCGACACTTCGGGCAAGTCCAATCCTTCGCGCAGCAGGTTAATACCGACCAGCACGTTGAACTCACCCAACCGCAAATCGCGCAGGATTTCCACGCGTTCCACGGTGTCGATATCCGAGTGCAGATAGCGCGCCTTGATGCCGTTTTCGTTCAAGTAATCTGTCAAGTCCTCGGCCATGCGTTTGGTCAGGGTGGTGACGAGCACACGCTCGTCTTTGGCAACGCGCAAATTCGCCTCGGCGAGCAAATCGTCAATCTGTGTTTTCACAGGACGCACGATCAAAATCGGATCAACCAGACCCGTCGGGCGGACGAGCTGTTCGGCGACCTGATCGGCATGCTCCTGCTCGTATTTTTGCGGTGTCGCGGACACAAAAATTGTTTGCGGCATCAGTCGTTCAAACTCTTCAAATTTGAGCGGCCGGTTGTCGAGCGCGCTGGGCAATCGGAAGCCGTAATTTACGAGGTTTTCTTTGCGCGAACGATCACCGTGATACATGCCACCGACCTGACTCACGGTCACGTGCGATTCGTCGATGAACATGAGCGAATTGCGCGGCATGTAGTCGATCAAGGTCGGTGGCGGCTCACCGGGCTGGCGCCCGCTCATGTGACGGGAATAGTTTTCGATGCCTTTGCAGAAGCCGATCTCGGCCATCATTTCCAGGTCAAAGCGCGTGCGCTGCTCGATCCGCTGCGCCTCCAGCAGTTTCATCTGCGAGACGAAGAAATTCTTCTGTTCATGCAGCTCAACCTTGATCGCCTCCACCGCCTTCAACACGCTTGATCTCGGCGTTGCGTAATGCGAGCCGGGGAACACGGTAAAGCGCCCGATTTTTTGCTTGATGTGGCCGGTCAGAGGATCGAATAGTTGCAGCTGCTCAATCTCGTCATCGAAGAATGTGACGCGAACGGCTGTCTCGGCGTGCTCGGCCGGAAAAATATCGAGCACTTCGCCGCGAACGCGAAAGCGACCACGCGCGAAATCGGTATCGTTTCGGTCGTACTGCATCTCGGTCAATCGGCGAATCGCTGCGCGCTGATCGAGCTTGTCGCCCTCGCGCAAATGCAGAATCATCGAGTGGTAATCCACCGGGTCGCCGATACCGTAGATGCACGACACCGAGGCGACGATGATGCAGTCGGGTCGCTCCATAATGCTCTTGGTCGCGGACAGACGCATCTGCTCTATATGCTCGTTGATCGCGCTGTCCTTCTCGATGAACATATCGCGCGACGGCACATACGCCTCGGGCTGGTAGTAGTCGTAGTACGACACGAAATACTCAACCGCGTTGTCCGGAAAAAACTCGCGAAACTCGCTGTAGAGCTGGGCGGCAAGCGTTTTGTTGGGTGCCATGACGATCGCCGGACGCCCCGTCTGCGCGATGACGTTCGCCATCGTGAAGGTCTTGCCGGAGCCGGTAACACCCAGAAGCGTTTGATACTGCAACCCCGCATCGATGCCGTCAACGAGCGTGGCGATGGCGGTGGGTTGGTCACCCGCCGGCGGGAACGGTTGCTCAAGGGAATACGGGGAGTTCGGATAAGTAACGCGCATCGCGGGATTATCGCTTGTGGGCCGACAAACTGTCAATGCATACAGTTGTCTGAACGAATCTTTGCAGGAGCGCTCCGGATTGGCAAAGTGCCTCGGCAGAGCCGTCCAGCGTCGCCACTCTCCCTGAAGGCTGGAATCCAGCTCGTGGCAATGCTGAGAGGTTATTTGACGCAACTGTGGTGGCCGCCTTTCTGGATTTCCGCCCTTCGACAGGCTCAGGACGAGAATGACGCCATAGCTGAGACATCCTGCTAATCAGGAATCAACAGATGGTCGTCCTGTAGCCTTGTGGCTTGCACGTCAATCGCCGTCAAAGTCACCCGAGGAAATTGGCATCCATGCACCCTGCTCTCCCCATTGTTGTGCTGGTTCGCCACGGCGAAACCGCGTGGACACTCACGGGTCAACACACTGGCCTGACCGATCTCGAATTGACCGAAATGGGGACGGCGAGCGCTAAAGTCCTGACGCCTTTTCTCCAGGAATTTAGCTTTGCCCGCGTGTTCACGAGCCCGCTCATACGGGCTCTACAGACCGCCGAACTTGCCGGGTTCGGTGATGTCGCCGAGCTGGAGCCCGATCTGTGCGAGTGGGATTACGGCGACTACGAGGGCC
>JAYWAQ010000496.1:0-11586 GCA_043782305.1 Burkholderiales bacterium | reverse complement strand
TGTTGCGGATAAATTGTTTTTCGTAATGGCGGTTGCGCCGATTCTTTTTTGCAATCGCACGCTGGCCCAAGCGCTTGTCAAAAACCAGCTCGCTAAGTTGGCTTAGATCACTCAATTCCTGAATCTCGTTGGGCGAATTGCGGCGTGGCATGAGGTGATTCTAGGAGGAAGATTCAAGCCGATGCAGACGACACGGCAGGTCGGCAGCAACGCCTTTGCCACCTAGCGTATTGCGGTGAAACTTTTATGCCTCATGGCCGCAACCTTAGTGCGTGGCGGCTCGAGCCCTGCGCCGCAACCCCCGTTTGCGCGTGCTGGTCGCTAGCGGCTATTACGACCTTGGCACGCCCTACTCCGCGAGCGACTGGTCGCTGGCACGGCTGGACCTGACGCCAGATGTCATGGCGCGCAGCACGCATCACTACTACGACGCCGGACACATGATGTACACCCGCACCGACGATTTGCTCAAGCTCAAGGCGGATTTGAAGCGCTGGTTGCAGGGCTAGTGATCTCCCAGTCGACGCTTGTTTCATTTGCTGATGCGGCGCACGACGACGCGATAAATGCGGCGTAATATCTCGATTCGTCAATTCCAGAAAACCATAAAGGAGTCACTGATGAAATCAAATCGCCCCGCAGAACCACGCAGACGGATTCGGCTGCTACCCGCGTTGAGCATTCTGGCATTGACCCTCGCCGCGTTGGGCCTTCACGGTTGCGGCAGCGACGATGCCGTCGTGGTGACGCCGCCGCCCGTCGTGGTGGCTCCACCGGATACCGCCTGCGCAGTCCTTACCGACACCGGCAGCGTCACGGTGGGCTCTGGCGTAGCGGGCGACCCGTCGGCACCCGAGCCGTCGTCGGGATTTCGCGCGAGGAACCTGACTTCCGCCAAAACTTACATGGTGGTCGCCGCGAATCCCTATGCCAGCAAAGCCGGTTGCGAGGTACTGAAGAACGGTGGCTCTGCGGTTGACGCGGCGGTGGCCGTCCAAGCCGTGCTGGGCTTGGTAGAACCACAATCATCCGGACTTGGCGGCGGCGCGTTCATGCTGCACTATGACGCCAAGACGAAGAAAGTTCAATCCTACGATGGCCGCGAAAAAGCCCCGGCCGCGGCAACGGAAACCTATTTGCGCTATGTTTCGGCGACTGATCTCACACCGCCAAAACCTGTGGTCACGGCACCCGAGTCGGGCGCTTCATTCAATCTGTTGCGGCAAAGCGGTCGCTCGGTGGGCACACCCGGCGCGGTGCGTATGCTTGAATTAGCGCATAAGGATTACGGTAGCCTGCTCTGGAAAGACTTGTTCAATTCCGGCATTCAGCTGGCCACCGACGGGTTCCCGATCAGCGGGCGCATGGCCGACGCAATTGCGGGCAGCAGAACGCTGTTGCAGACCGACCCCGAAGCCGCTGCGTATTTTTTGAACGCGGATGGCAGCGCAAAAACGCTCGGCACCGTGATCAAAAATCCGGCCTACGCTGTGACGTTGGCGACCATCGCGACCACCGGTGCCAACGCACTCTACACCGGCCCCATCGCACAAAATATCGTCAACAAAATCAACACGACCAGCGGTGGCAGCCCCGCCTTCGCCATCACGCCGGGCTTGACTGAGATGAGCGACCTGGCGAATTATCAGGCGATCAAACGCGACCCGGTCTGCACGACTTATCGCACCTTTTGGGTCTGCGGTATGGGCGCACCGTCGTCGGGCGGCATCACAGTCGCGCAGACGCTCGGCATGCTGGAGAACTTCTACATGACGGGGCTTAAGCCAACGGCCATTGACGGCAACGGTGGCAAGCCCACCGTAGCGGGCGTGCATCTGATGGCCGAGTCCGAGCGCCTTGCGTATGCCGACCGCAATGTTTACATCGCAGACACAGATTTTGTGCCGCTGCCCGGCGGCTCGCCCGATGCGATGTTGAGCAAGACCTACCTGCGTAATCGCGCGAACCTGATTGACTTCAACAAGAGCATGGGCACTGCGGTCGCGGGTGTTTTCCCTGGCCCCAAACTCGGCGTCAGCACGGCCGAAGGCAAAGGGACGACGCACATCACGATTATCGATAAGGCAGGCAATGTGGTAGTGATGACGACCACCATCGAGAGCGGCATGGGTTCGTTCCGGATGACCAATGGTTTCTTGTTGAATAACCAGTTAACCGACTTCTCAGTTCTGGCCAGCGACACTATCGGCCCCATCGCCAACCGCGTTCAGGGCAACAAGCGGCCACGTAGTTCGATGTCACCGACACTCGTGTTCGCCCAAGCCAACGACGGCAGCATGGGAGAGTTTTTGATGGGCACAGGCTCACCCGGCGGCGCAACGATCATCCAGTACGTTGCCAAGACATTGGTGGGCGTGCTCGACTGGGGATTGAATGCGCAGCAGGCCACGTCAATGATCGACTTCGGTGCCGCCAACAGCGTCACCACCAACGTCGGTGGCGAGCACCCCAACGTGAATATCGTCGCGCCGGTGGGCGGTGTTGCCGGTGATAGCGACCCGTTGGTCAGCGGTCTGCGAGCCCTCGGCCATACGGTCAGCGTGGCGGCGCAAAGCAGCGGCATCGGCACGATTGTGAAAACGCAGAAGAGCGGCGTAACGGTACTTGAGGGCGGCGCCGATCCTCGGCGAGAAGGCTTGACGCTGGGCGATACGTTTAAGCCGTGATTCGTTTGACTGAAAGTCAATGGACCGCCAGATCATTAACGATCTCTCGCCGCACGCCGATGAATACGTTGTCGATTAGCCTCGGCACCGCCCTTTATTTCAGACCGAGCTTGAGCCCACGCTGCGCAAGATGAACCGCGACCAGGTCATCGTCTGCGGCGTGTTCGCGCATCACGGCGCGATGGTGCGCTGCATCCACGGCAAAATGCGCAATTTCCAGATGACGATGGTCGCCGACGCGCTGGGCGACTACGGCGAACCCGAGCACCGCATGGCGTTGCAATATGTGGCGCAGATGTGTGGGTCGGTTAGTACGGTGGGGCGGGTGAAGGGCTTGCTCCGTTGACCCAGCCAACGCGCGTCGCCCTTTTTCGCGCGGGTCATTGCCGTTGCAGCAGCGATCAACCCGTTCCAGCGCATGGCTTTCGCCTTGGTGGAAATCCGTCTGGGCAGAGTGGCGTGCCTTACGGCTTTTTCATGAAAAGAACGTTCAAGGTAGGCTTGGTGACGTTTTAGCCGAAAGTCGACTTTTTGTGAAAGTCACTCTTAGCCCTTGTCAAGAGGTTATTTCACGCGAAAGCTGTATCGCAAAAATCCCCTTCGAACTGTCCATTCAGTGTGCTTCCTGTGCGGGGCGCGGAGGCGCGGCGGGACACCGGAACTTCGTCACCGCCCGCCGCGCGCCATTGAGGCGAAGACGACCGGGCTGTCGTTGTGAATTTCGTTCTTGAGCAGAAAAGACGTCCGCCAGCCCCCGCGTGGCGTATTGGTGGGCGTCGACGCGAGCTTGATTTGGGTCCCGATTCGCATGCGCATGCCGCCACTCGACGATTCTGCGAAACCGACGTCTCGCGATCGCGCTCCGGGCGCGAGTGCCGTGACCGACTCGATCATGCCGATATGGACGCCGGACGCCCACACGGCGATGTCATACGGTTGAATGTCCGCCAGCGACAAGCGCTGTGTGCGGCCGGAAAGCCAGTCGAGCGGCAGGAAGCTTGCCGACGCGCCCGGCACGCCGTTGTAGATGGCCCAATTGCCGACGAAGCCATTGCAATCCATGCCGATGTAGGCGTCCACGACGCCCTGCAGCGCCGACTGGTATGAGATTTGTGCCGTTTGCGGAAGCGCGGGCCGCGCGTGATGAAAAATCCGGTGCCGCGCCGCCAGTCGCAGACATTTGGCGATGTCGTCCATCGTGCCCTTGCCAGAGAACACTCCAACGAACCCGGAGACCGTCATGCCCTCGCGGATGATGCCGCGAACACCGCCGATAGCGCCGAGCAGGCGATCCTTGTAGGTCATGCGATCCACCTGCCCCGTCCCGTACCCCGGCGTCTGGCAGGCGTAGCGCTGCACGCTGACGGTGATGGAGATCAGGGGCGCATCAAGCTGGACCAGGACGCGACCGTAGGCATCGATGGTAGACGATGGGAGGCTGCTGGAGGGCTGATTTGGCATGACGCGACTCCTAAGATTTAGGCACATACAGCGAGAAAGACGAATTCGTCAGCGGAATCGGGACACTTGTCGTCGCGCGGAGTCGCTGATCAGGCCCGTTCCAACACCTTGATCTCACTGCGCTGCAGCACGATAACCAGCAACAGGCAACCAGCCAGCGACCACGCAGCCACTGGCATCCACGGCTGAATGGCAGAGAACGTGGGGTCTTTGTAAAGTTCTGTCCAGACGATCATCATGCGGGCGAAGGTGGCCACCGCCAGCAGCGAAAACAATGCGCCCGTGATGCTGCCTTCATTCCCACTTTGACCGCCGCTTCGATTGCTTTGGCCCAGCGAGAGCGCGGCTGTAACCGCGCTCATCATCGCGCAGCCCCACGCGCCGCCGGCGATGAACTGGGCTGCGCTGACGGTCGTGACACCGCCCGCAAGCACTACCGCGACTGCCGCGAGCGCGCCAGCGGCGCAGCCTGCGGCCATGACCCGGAGCCCGCCGTAGCGCGTGGTTAGCAGGGCGCCGGGCAGCATCAGCAGGTTGAAGCCGATCCAGAAGATCGGAATCAGATATTCAAGCTCGGGCGGCTTTGCAAATCTTAGAAACAACGGCGCGGCATTCAGCGAAAAGTGAATCTGGAAGCCCAGGCCGAGCAGCGTGATCGCGATCAGAAACAGGGCGAGTGGCGAGCGACTTTCCACGCTGCCCGGTATGGACGGCGACGGTGCGGCTGCAGCTTGCGTTGGTGCGTCGGCAAGGTTGCGTTCGGCCCAGCCGAGGCCCACGGTAACGACGAGCAACGCAATGCTCGCCAGCGCGAACGGTAAGCGCGGATCGGTCTCTCGCAGCGTGACCGTGAGATAGGGCGCGAGCGCACCGGCCACGCCGATGCCGAACATCGACAGCGACGCAATCCACGGCACAGCGTTGCGCGACGCGTATTTGCCCAGCAGCGCGAGCGGCGGCGCGCGTAGCACCGACGAGCTGGCCGACCACAATACGGTGAGCGCAAGGAACAGCGCTTCGCTGCCGGTAGGCGCGACAAATGGCAGCAACAGAAATGCGACACAGGACACTGCGGTCGTGACGGCGACGATGCGCGATAGTCGGCCGACCACCAGCGCCCATCGATCCGACAGACGGCCCATGAGCCAGTCCATGAACGCGAAGATCACCTGATCGAGCATGAGGATCACGATCACCGCCTGCGGCCGAATGCCGACCTGCCCGGCAAGCTTCGGCAGAAATATCACGTACACCGTCCAGGTCAGCGTGAAAAAGAGCTGCAGAAACCCGAGGTAAATCCCAATTCGGCTGAGTTTGGTTGGCTCCATGGCCATCGGCTCCTGGTCGATCAAAATCGCTGGAGAAGCTTAGCAGGCGACTACCGGTGTAGGCGATTTGTAGGGTCGCGCGCATTAGCCTTCATCCTGAATGACGGTTCCGGTCCGTGTACACCTTCCCGTCATTCAACCGAATTCCTCAACCCCAAGATTTCGCTGCGTGCAGTCGCTTGAGCAAACTCATCATGAAATTCACCCGCTTTACTTCGCTTGTCAGTAGCTTTCTTCTTTCCTTTCTCGCATTTTCAAACGCGCAAGCGGCTGACAATCGGCTGCTTTTGCAGTTGGCGACGTGCGAGGAATCGTGGATGGATTGGCGAAAATCATCGCCCAAAATTGACGATTTCAGAAAGCTCTTTACGGAAGACTTCAAACAGAAAGACCGCGATCCGGGCTTCGCACCGTTGAAGCCGGTTTCGATCCTCGGCCACACCATCGCCGAGGGCTACCCCCAGAGCGTGGGAATGGGCGTTGGCTTTTCTGTGTTGGTAGACGCGGAATTTGACAAGGTCAAGGCGAGCCTCGAAAAGCAGGTTGGCAAGACCATTGGCGCATGCAGCAAAGAGGGCGATTCACGCAACTGCGAGCACAAAATCGGCGAGAAGAAAACGCTTGTGCTGTTTGAAGGCGGGCGCGGCAAGAACGCGAAAACGCTGTTCGGTTGTTACTACTTTTACGCGAAGTGAGTGCTGCGACCACGTCCACCGAAAGCCTCGTGACGAGGACTTTCTGGGCCATGTGTCCGCTTGACGTGGTCGGAGTTTTGATCATCCTTGTCAGCACGCTACGCTACGAGGGCAGCAGCCACAATGATGGCGGCAGCGAGAGCGGCATTTTTCTCTAACTCATCTTGCCGGGCGTGGCATCCAACTTCGTCGTCTTACTGTTCGTGCTGAGCACACAAATGTTCTGGAAAGGCCTTGCGATACGCGCAGTGGCTTCGCCAGGTTTGCTTCTCGTGGCGCTTCTCTTAAATCGTCGCTAATGCGACGCGGGCGCTGACTATTGATGGTCTATCGGCCTCGCGCGCCCCCGCCACCCGTACGTGGACGCGCACCAGGCGCACCCGCAGGCGCACGGGCGCGCGGTGGGCCGGACGGTGGACGCTGACCGCCGCCGGCTCCGCCAGCACCGCCCGAGCCACCACCGTAGCCCGCGCTAACGCCGCTCGACGGGCGCTTCGCTCCCGAACCACCCGGACGACCACGCGGAGCCGGGCGACCGCCACGTGCGGCCCATTCTGCATCGCGAGCATCGGCAGTCGTGGACACGGGGTCAGCGATCAATGCGGGATTGAAGCCTTCAATTTTGACGCGTGCGATCACCTGTTTGCTGAAGCGCTCGATGTCTTTCAACAGCGGCAATTCTTCGTTCGTGACCAGCGACATGGCTTGTCCGCTGGCACCTGCGCGACCGGTACGACCTATGCGATGTACGTAATCTTCGGGCACGTTCGGCAGCTCGTAGTTCACAACCTGCGGCAGTTGATCGATATCGATACCGCGCGCAGCGATGTCAGTGGCGACGAGCGCTTGCAGGGTGCCCGTCTTGAATTCAGCGAGCGCCTTGGTACGTGCGCCCTGGCTCTTGTTGCCGTGAATCGCCATGGCCGAAATGCCTGATTTTTCAAGCTGCTCAGCGAGCCGGTTAGCGCCGTGTTTGGTGCGCGTGAAGATGAGCGATTGCGTCCATTTTTGTTCGCGAATGAGATGCACGAGAAGCTTCGCCTTGTGCGCCTTGTCGACCAGCACCACTGATTGATCGACGACTTCAATGGTCGTGTTGCGGCGCGCGACTTCGATCATTTTTGGGTTGTTCAGCAGGCGATCTGTCAGCGCTTTGATGTCATCAGAAAACGTGGCGCTGAACAGCAGGTTTTGCCGTTTTGGCGGCAGCACCGCGAGCACTTTTTTGATGTCGTGAATGAAGCCCATGTCGAGCATCCGATCGGCTTCATCGAGCACCAGAATCTCGATCTGCGAGAAATTGATCGCGCCCTGACTGTAAAGATCGAGCAGACGGCCCGGCGTGGCAACAACGATGTCAACACCGTGACGCATCGCCTGAATCTGCGGATTGATGCCCACGCCGCCGAAGATGCAGGTCGACGTCATCGGCAAAAACTTGCCGTAAATACGAACGCTCTCTTCAACCTGAGCGGCAAGTTCGCGCGTCGGCGCGAGGATCAGCGCACGCGGAAGTTTTTTGCCGCGAGCGCCGTTGGTGGGCGGCAGTTGTGGTTTGGCGGAGAGCATCAGGCGCTGCAACATTGGCAGCACGAAGCCTGCCGTTTTGCCGGTGCCCGTCTGCGCGCCGCCAAGCAGGTCGCCGCCTTCGAGCACTGCAGGAATCGCCTGCTTTTGAATGGGGGTTGGCGTGCTGTAGCCGTGTGCCAGCACGGCGCGGACGAGTTCTTCCCGCAGCCCAAGCGCGGCGAAGCCGCCGTCAACGGTGGCGGGGGTATGCGACGCCGTAGCAGCCACAGCAACATTGGCGGGTGCGTGAGCCTCGGCAATCGCAAGCGGCGCAGCGGAAAGCGCTTCTGACGGGGGCGGCAGCGGGGTTTGCTGAGGCTGCACGCGCGGAGCCGGTGCGGACTGTGGCGCGCGGTCGTCTTGCAGCCAGTTCATCTGCTTCTTCGGAGGCGCGCTGAACAAAGCTGCGGAATTACCGTTGCCTTGAGGCCGACCGCCCGTATTAGGCAATGGCGAACGAGGATGACGCGGCGCATTGCCACGATTGGAATTTTGAGTCATAGATTTTTATTGAAGAGGCCGTTTTTTGACAAACAGCCGGGGTGTCGCGGAAGAGTCGCCGAACGATTCGGACTTAACTCGCATCGCGCACATCGAAGGCCGTGCGCTGGCCTGTGAAACTCAGCAATCTTGCTCGACGCAAATCAAGAAGAAAGTGAGGAGGGAATTGGTGCCGTTTGTCGGGATTGAACTGACGACCTACCGCTTACAAGGCGGTTGCTCTACCACTGAGCTAAAACGGCGAAACATGATTCTACTTGATGACCTTCAAGTGGCTTACCTTGCTCTTTGCGACGGCAGCGATTTTCTCGACAGGTTTGGCGGATTCCGTTGCGTGAGCATCGCCAGTGGCTGCGTCGGTCGATTCTGAGCCAGCCGCATCAAGCGCCGGCTGAAAGCCCATGCCGTAGCCCGTTTCCTTTGCGAAGATGCCGATCACCGCCGAAAACGGTACGGCGACCTCTTGCGACGTACCATTGAAGCGCGCGTTGAACAGCGTCCACTCGTTATCCATCGTGAGCTTGTGGGTAGCCAACGGACCGACATTGAGCACGATCTCACCGTTTTTCACGAACGCCGTCGGCACCCGCGTCAAAGCGTTCACGCGTACCGCGAGGTAGGGCGTGTAGCCCTGCTCAACGCACCATTCGTACAGTGCGCGAACGAGATACGGTTTGGCGGATTGCTCGCTCATGACTCGCGTTTACGCCAATGTGCCCTAGCGCCGCATGCCGCGTTCAGCGGGCGTCAGCGCGTCGATGAAGCCCTGACGCGAGAACAAACGCTCGGCGTACTTGAGCACAGGTGCTGCGGCCTTCGGCAGCTCAATTTCGTAATGCGACAAGCGCCACAAGAGCGGAGCGAGCGCGACGTCGAGCATCGAATAGTCATCGCCCAGCATATGCTTTTGTTTGTTGAACACCACCGAGATTTCGGTCAGGCGATCACGAACAGCGGAGCGTGCTTTGTCAGCCGTCTTTGGATTTTTGCGCTCGAGTTCTTCGACGTGAACAAAAATTTCACGATTGAAGCGATGCAAGAACAGACGGGCGCGACCACGCGTTGCCGGATCGGCGGGCATCAGCTGCGGGTGAGGAAAACGCTCATCAATGTATTCGTTGATGATGTTCGACTCATGCAGAATGAGGTCGCGCTCGACTAGCACGGGCACCGTGTTGTAGGGGTTCATCACCGCGAGATCTTCGGGCTTGTTGTCGAGATCGACATCGATGATCTGGAAATCCATGCCTTTTTCATGCAGGACGATGCGGCACTGGTGGCTGAACGGATCGGTGGTGCCGGAATACAAAGTCATCATAAGGCGTAAGTTCCTTCGCTCTGGAGCGACAGCGCTGCGACGCGGCGCGTGGTTGGGTAAATCGTTGGCCGGACTAAAGTGATAGACCGGGTACTACAAAAAGACATAAGGCAGGCTCGATGGCCTGCCTTGTTTTCGTCGCCGAATTCAGGAGCGAATCAGTGAACGTCTTTCCAGAATTCTTTCTTCATCCAGATCGCGGCACCGAGCATGAAGGCAAGCAAAAACATCATGATGATGCCAATCTGGATTCGCTTGGCCTTATTGGGCTCGGCGACATAGCTCATAAAGTTAACGAGGTCAGCGATCGCAATATCAAACTGCTGCGGCGTCATCGATCCGGGCTTGACGTTGGCCAAGGTTTTGACGATGTAACTATTTTGGATCTTGCCGTCTTTTTTATCGACGTGATGCTCAAACTGTGACATGGTTTGGGCCGCTATGAACGCTGCTTTCGCCTTCGCTTCTGCGTCATGATCAGTCTTCAACTCTTTGCCATCAGCCTTGAACACGGTTTCGACCAGTTTGTTCACGCCAGCGAGCTCTGTCAGGACGTGCGGCATGCCGATGTTAGGCGACACCATGTTGTTCCATCCGGTTTCGCGCGAGTCGTCCTGATAAAAACCGCGCAGGTAAGCAGCGAGCACGTCAGGCGGGGAATCACTGCTTCCCTCAATAGCGGCTGCGGTGTAGCTGCGCGCCATCACCGACAAATCGGGTGGGATCGCGCCAAACCACTCCTTGGCATCTTTCGCGGTCATTGCCGACTTCATGGTGTCCCCAAGCTTGTCGGTGGTGAACATGAGGTTTTGCTTGATCTGATCCTCGGTCAGACTGAGATCAACGAGCTTGTTGTAGCGCATGTATTGTGCGCTGTGGCAGTTCAGGCAGTGATTGACAAACAAACGCGCGCCGCGTTGCAGCGACTCTGCGTCAGTGCGGTCAGCAGTTGTACCCACAAATCTGACTTCTGGACCGCCCGAGGCGACTGCTGTCGTCGCCATCATCGTTACGGAAACTGCCGCCAGCAACGCGAAAAAGAATTTCTTCAGTGTCATGATTTTTGAGCCTACTCCGCTGCCATCGGTGAGATTGCTGGCGAGGCTTTCTCGCCCCACGTCACCCGGCTTGGCTCAGGTTTCGTCTTGTCTGCTTTGGTGTACCAGGGCATCAGGAAGAAAAATGAGAAGTAGCCAATCGTGAGCAACCTGGCAGCCCAGGTCGCAATTTCTTTCGTATCAACAAAGGTAGCCCAGTCACCGAACTGTCCCCAAACTGATGTTGGTTTGACGCCCAGATAACCGAGAACAATGAAGCAGAAAATGAACATGGCAAAGAAGCCTTTGTACAAATTGCCGCGGTAGCGGATTGACTTCACAGCGCCGCGATCAAGCCACGGTAGCGCAAAGAAAATAAGAGTCGCCAGCCCCATTCCGATCACGCCGGGGAACTGCGATCCGAACATCGGTGGCACCGCACGCAGAATCGAGTAGTAGGGGGTGAAATACCAGACTGGAGCGATGTGCGCTGGCGTTTTCAACGGATCAGCGGGTACGAAGTTGTTGTACTCAAGGAAGTAGCCGCCCATTTCCGGCATAAAGAAAATGATGGCCGTAAAGATCATCAAAAAGACGACGACGCCGACAATGTCCTTAACCGTGTAGTAAGGATGAAAGGCAATGCCGTCAAGCGGGATGCCAGTTTTCGGATCCTTGTTCTTCTTGATGTCAATGCCGTCGGGATTGTTCGAACCCACCTCATGCAGCGCGAGGATGTGCGCAGCGACGAGACCGATCAGTACGAGCGGCAGCGCCACTACGTGAAAGGCGAAGAAGCGGTTCAACGTCGCATCACCAATTGAATAGTCGCCGCGAATCCACACAGCCAACTCAGGCCCGATGAACGGAATAGCCGAGAAAATGTTGACGATTACCTGGGCACCCCAGAAGCTCATCTAGCCCCACGGCAGGAGGTATCCGTTGAACGCCTCCTCCTTCAGGCAGAGATAAATCATCTTGGAGATAATC
>JAYWAQ010000495.1:0-4206 GCA_043782305.1 Burkholderiales bacterium | reverse complement strand
CATGTACATCACGTCCACATTGATTCCTGATACCGGCGTTGCGACGCTGGCCGATCACATCAACTGGATCGGTGCGGGCTTCATCATGGTGGCCATCGTGCAGACGGTGATTTATCAATACTTCTTTGAAGGGCGGGAAGACAAAAAAGAAGTCACCGTTTTCTTTGATGTAATGAGCTTTGTGTTGATGCTTCTGATGTACATACTGCTGAATGTGGCGATTCCGGTGTTGGCGTCAATCTAATCGCCGGAAGAGGTCGAAAAAAAGGCCCGCATCGCGAGCCTTTTTTTGTGACTTCAGTGGCTCAAAGCTCCAGCGAAATCTTCTTCGCTTCCACGACGCGCTTCCACTTGGCAACTTCGCGCTTAACGGTCTCGGTGAATTGCTCGGGCGTGCTGGCGATCACGAAGGCGCCGTTGTCTTCGAACTTCTTCACGGTGTCCGGATCTTTCAGTACGGTCATCGACGCATCGTAAATTTTCTTCACGATGTCTTTGGGCATATTGGCCGGGCCGACGAAGCCGAACCAGGTATCGGCCTCATAGTTTTTCAAACCCAGTTCAGCAAACGTCGGTACGTTCGGCAGTTGCGGAATGCGTCGAGGGAACGCGAGGCCAATCGGCACGAAATTGCCCGCCTTGATTTGCGCGAGCGAGGAGGAGAGGTTGTCCCACATGATCGGCACATTTCCGGCCACCACGTCGGTCACGGCCGGGCCCGCGCCCTTATAGGCGATGTGTTGGGCATCGGTGCCAGTTTCAACGAGGAAAAGTTCCATCGCGAGGTGACCGACCGCGCCCGCGCCGGAACTAGCGTAGCTGTACTTGCCGGGGCTCGCTTTTAGGGCCGCGACAAACGACGGATAGTCTTTGTACGGGAAATTTTTGTTGACGATGATGATGCCCGGCACCGAGGCGAGATTCGTGATGTGCGTGAACTGCGTGAGCGGATCGAGCTTGTTATTTTTGTAGGCAACGATATTGGTGCCCATCGTGGACACGGAGCCCATGCCGATGATGTAGCCGTCGGCGGGTGCTTTGGCAATTTCATTCGCACCGATAGAGCCGCCAGCACCAGCGCGGTTCTCGACGATGACGGGTTGGCCCAGGATCGGCGACATTTTTGCGGCCATGATGCGGGCAACGATGTCGGTGGTGCCGCCCGGCGCAAACGGCACGATGATCTTGATCGGTTTCGATGGATAAGCCTGAGCAAAAGTGACGCTCGCGGCGAGTGCTGCGGCGACTGCGGTGATTGTTTTAGCGAAATGCACGGTGAGGTTCCTCCGGGAAATTTGAACGCGATCTAAACTTGATTTGACCGCGAGTGTAGGACTAAAACGGCAGAACGAGTTCGGGGTTGACCCGAGCAAACTGGCTGCGGAAATCGTCCTGAATCCGCTTTAGCGCCTCCGGCGTATCCGCCTCAAAACGGAGCACGATGACGGGCGTGGTGTTGGACGGACGTGCAAGCCCGAAGCCGTCGGGGTATTCCACGCGCATGCCGTCAATCGTTGCGATGCGCGTAGCCGTCGGGAATTTCGCTTTGGCTTTCAGCTCTTCCATCAGCGTGAAATGTTCGCCTTCGGCGCACTTCAGATTCAGCTCCGGCGTCGACGGTGCATTGGGTAAATCCTCCAGCACTTTGCTCGCGTCGGCCGATTTGGAAACGATCTCCAGCAAGCGTGCGCCGCAATAAATCGCATCATCAAAACCGTACCAGCGCTCCTTGAAAAAGATATGTCCACTCATCTCGCCAGCGAGCGGTGAGCCGGTCTCCTTGAGCTTGGCCTTGACCAGAGAATGACCGGTCTTCCACATCAACGGAACACCGCCGTGATCCACGATGTATTTGTCCAGCAAGCGGGTGCATTTCACGTCGTAAATAATCGTTGCGCCGGGATTGCGCGACAGCACATCACCCGCAAACAACATCATCTGGCGATCCGGGAAAATCACTTCACCGGATTTGGTAACGACGCCCAAACGGTCACCGTCTCCATCGAATGCAAGGCCCAATTCAACGTCGGTTTCCTTGACGACTTTGATCAGATCTTCCAGGTTTTCCAGCTTTGACGGGTCGGGATGATGGTTCGGAAAATTGCCGTCGATTTCGCAGAACATTTCCACCACTTCGCAGCCCAACGCGCGAAAGATTTTCGGAGCGAGAACGCCCGCTGCGCCGTTGCCGCAATCCACCGCGATTTTCATGGGGCGCGAAAGTTTGGCGTCGCCGACGATGCGTGCGACGTAGGCATCGTTGATGTCGGCGGTTGATTGCGTGCCCTTGCCGATTTTCACGTCGCCCAATTCGGCGCGTGTCTTCAGCGACAAAATTGTGTCGCCCCAAATCGCCTCACCGGCGACGACCATCTTGATGCCGTTGTAGTCGGGCGGATTGTGACTACCCGTCACGCTCACGCATGAGCCCGTACCGAGCGCGTAGCCCGCGAAGTACGAGACGGGCGTCGGTGCCATGCCAATATCAATCGCATTGCATCCCGTGGACGTGATGCCGTCGCGCAGCGCCTGCGACAGCTCGGGGCCAGAGAGCCGACCGTCCCGTCCCACGGCGATGGACGACGCGCCGCGTTCCAGCGAAAGAGTTCCCAGCGACTGCCCAACCGCATAAGCAATTTCAGGCGTGAGGGTTTTGCCAACGATGCCACGAATGTCGTAAGCCTTGAAAATTTCTGAAGGGAGTTGCATGAGCCGTAAGAGGATTGATTGGAAGAAAACAGCGGAGCCAACCTGCTATTTTGCCGCTTGTGCGCTTTCGAAGAATTCGCACAAGCGCTCAGGCAACCAGTTGTGTTTGCCGGGGAATCCTCCAGTGACGAATCCCACATGGCCGCCATCAGTCGGTTGTTCGAGCGTAATGTTGTCAGGCACTTCGGTCGCGTTCGGGAAGAGCGACGCCGGAACGAAGGGATCGTTCATCGCGTTGAGCAGCAAAAAAGGGATGCGAATTTTTGCGATGAAACCGCGCGACGACGCGCGGTAGTAATAGTCCCAGCTGCTCGTGTAGCCGTGCATCGGCGCGGTGTAGTGCTCGTCAAATTGCGGGAAGTTTTTCGGCTTGGCGAGGAAGCCTTTCTCGCGCAAATGCGGGTGCATTTCCATGCGGCGCGAATAGCTGTCACCCATCGCATCCATGAAATATTTGTTGAAAATCCAGTTCTGGAAGTGCAGGATGGCTTCGGCCGAAATACCCAGATCAAGCGGGTTGGAAACGGACGCGGCAGCGCTGACGAATTCACGCGCGGTGTCGCCTTGCTCGCCGCACCATTTGGTCAAAGCGTTGCCACCGAGCGATACTCCGACTGCAAGGACAACGCGGTTCGGGAAACGGGAGCGCACTTCGCGCAGAACGGTATCGCAGTGTTCGCTGTCGCCCGAATGATATGAACGTGGCAGCCGATTGGGTTCGCCGGAGCAGCCGCGAAAATGCGCAACCATTCCGGTCCAGCCGCGCTGGTTGGCCGCAGCCATCGTATTCCGGCAATATTGAGAATCGCTGGAGCCTTCCAGGCCGTGAAAGAACACCAGCAACGGCGCGTCGGCGCTAGCGCTATCAGCCCAATCCAGATCAAGGAAATCGCCGTCAACCAGCTCCAGTCGTTCACGGCGATAAGCGATTTTCGGACGCGGCAACCATTGCGCGTAGATGCTTTGCAGGTGGCCGGTCGGCAGCCACCAGGGGCGGCGATACGTTGAATCAATACGAGGCATGAAACGAGTGTAAAGGCTATGCTTCGGTCATGGACGCAAGCCTTGTTCCTCCCTGGTCGGTGCTCAGCATTTTCTTTGGCGCGAGTCTGCTGCTCGCCATCATTCCGGGGCCGGTGGTGCTGTACGTGGTGGCGCGCAGCCTGACGCAGGGACGTCGCTCTGGCCTCATCTCCGTGGCGGGCGCTTCGTGCGGAACTCTGGTGAACGCATTTGCGACATCATTCGGACTCGCGGCCCTGTTTTCAACATCCGCGCTCGTTTATTCGGTCTTTAAGTATGCCGGTGCGGCGTACCTGATTTATCTGGGCGTCAAGACGTTGCGTGCTAGCGTTGACGAGCGTGCCGGGGCCGCAGTTGATCAGGCATTGCATAACGCGCATCAGCAAACGACCCCGATGTGGCCGGTGTTTCGCGATGGTTTTATCGTGGCCTTGTTCAACCCTAAAACAATTATTTTCTTCTCGGCATTCCTGC
>JAYWAQ010000494.1:0-4208 GCA_043782305.1 Burkholderiales bacterium | reverse complement strand
GCGTGGGTCACGGCCAGATGGGCGCAACGCAGCTTGAAGGCGTGATGCGGGATTTTTATCAGCAACGCTTTCAGATACTGCTGTGCTCGACCATCATTGAGACGGGCATTGACGTTGCCAACGCGAACACAATTCTCATCAATCGTGCCGACAAATTCGGTCTCGCGCAGCTGCATCAACTACGCGGTCGGGTTGGGCGTTCGCACCATCAGGCCTACGCCTATCTTCTGATTCCCGGTGATGACGCGATCAGCGCGGACGCCAAGAAACGTCTGGAGGCGATCACCCAACTGGAAGACCTGGGCGCGGGCTTCTACCTGTCCATGCACGACCTCGAAATTCGCGGCGCGGGCGAAGTGCTCGGTGACAATCAGTCGGGTGAAATGCAGGAGATTGGTTTCTCGCTGTACAGCGAAATGCTCAATCAGGCGGTGCGCGCGCTGAAAGCCGGTCGCGAGCCTGATCTGGACGAGCCGCTCGGTGTGACGACCGAAGTGAATCTGCATGTTCCGGCGCTGCTACCCGACGACTATTGCGCAGGCGTCCATGAACGACTGGTCATCTACAAGCGGCTTGCAAACTGCGAAGATGAGGACTCGTTGAACGACTTGAAGGAGGAGCTCATTGATCGCTTCGGATTGCTTCCGCCCGCCACGGAATCGCTTGTGTCAGCCCATCAACTGCGCATCGCTGGCAAAGCCGTTGGCGTCAAGAAAATCGATAGCGCCCCCGAGCGCACGATCATCACGTTCAAACCCAAACCCAGCTTCGAACCGATAAAACTCATCACGCTGATCCAGAAAGACGGACGATACCGTTTGCACGGTCAAGACAAGGTAAAAATCGAGCGCCCCGTGCCGTTGCTCAATGATCGGGCGCGCATGGTGCGGGAGTTTTTTCTGGCACTCCAATAGCGTCGATTCGTACTCACAGGACCCTACATTTCCCCTACGCAAAAGCACTGGCAGTATCGAAATACGGAACGATTGCAAATGCGTTGCGCAGTCCTGCCCATTGCGAGTAGTGTTGCGACTGGGCTATGCGAAAAACTGGGGAAATTTGATGATCATTTGGGGAGCCGTCTGGGGAGCACTGGTTAGTGTTCTGGTGTCGCGCCATAGCGGCGACTGGGAATGGATTGTGGGTGCGCTGCTGGGAGCGCTCGCAGGATGGACGTTGCGAAAGGCTGTGCGCAGTGAAGTGACGCGGCTTGCCAAAGCTTCGGTCTCACTGCGTGCTGTAGCGACCGTCGCGCCTAAAGTTGAGACCGCCGCAGCCGTCGCACCAGTCGTAGGTGCCGTGCAGCCAATGACGGCTGGCACTGTCGATGCAACCGTGGAGGAAGCGTCGGCATTGCCATCCCCTGCACTGAGCGACACGCCGAATCTGGCAACTTCGCCAGCCATACTGGTGCCGCCGATCAAACCCGTCTCGCCTGCGCGCGTACCTGAGCCCGCGCTCAGCGCACCGGCAAAACCGGACGCAGTTCAGCTGCTTGTCGCACGCGCAAAAGCTTGGCTCTTCGGTGGCAACACGGTTGCTCGCGTCGGCGCGATTGTGCTTTTCATCGGCCTGTCATTTCTGGCGAAGTGGGCAGCGGACAATGCGCTGTTCCCGCCTGAATTGCGACTGGCGGGCATTGGTCTCGTCGGTATTGCGCTGCTGGTGCAGGGCTTCCGTCTGGCTCGCGAAAACACGGACGGCACCAATCGTTCGAACTACGCCATCCTGTTGCAGGGTGCGGGCGTGGCGGTGCTCTACCTGACCATCTTTGCGGCGTTCAAGTTGTATGCGTTCATACCGGCGCTCGCTGCGTTTGTGTTGATGGCTGTTGTGTGCGCACTATCCACGCTGCTCGCGTTGCTTGCCAATAAACAAGCGCTCGCTGTGGTCGGTTTCGCCGGAGCATTCGCCACGCCGATTCTCGTGTCTACGGGCTCAGGCAACCACGTTGCCCTGTTCAGCTACTACCTCTTGCTTAACGTCGCCATCGGCATCGTTGCGTGGCTGCGCCCTTGGCGTGTGCTGAACCTGCTGGGTTTTGTCTCGACGTTCCTCGTTGCGACGATGTGGGGTGCGCTCAAATACGTGCCGGAGCAGTATGCGAGCACACAGCCATTCCTGATCGCGTTCTTCGCGATCTACGTTGCCATCGGGCTTGTCTACGCGCTGCGCCACTCTGACGCGAAGGGCCAAACGCTCGATGGCATGCTTATTTTCGGTACACCGATTGTGAGCTTTGCATTGCAGACTCAGCTCGTTGCACATATCGA
Organism: Burkholderiales bacterium; assembly: GCA_043782305.1. GTDB lineage: Bacteria > Pseudomonadota > Gammaproteobacteria > Burkholderiales > Casimicrobiaceae > Casimicrobium. The sequence continues at coordinate 1,935 of JAYWAQ010000494.1, read as the reverse complement.
ATATGGCGCGGCGATTTCGGCGGTCATCTCGAGTGCAATTTACCTGATTCTGGCGTTTGCGCTGCGCGGTCGGGAGACCAGCATGGCGAAGTGGCTCACATTGAGTTACGCCGCGCTGGCGTTGATATTCGCGACGCTCGCTGTTCCGTTGGCGGTCGACGGGCGCCTGACCGCCGCCGTTTGGGCGATTGAGGGCGCCGGTGTCTATTGGCTCGCGTCGCAACAAAAGCGCTGGATGGGCCAGGCTTTTGGCGCATTGATGCAATTGTTGGCGGCGCTGGCCTTCGCAGCTTCGTTCGAAGGGGATCCCATCCCGGCGATCCATGCGTTCGCCAATAGCCACTTCATCGGAACACTGATGCTCGCCATCGGTAGCCTCGCAATCTCTTGGTGGGCGTATGCAGACTCACGTGCAATGCGTCACGCGTTTGCCAACGACGACGTAGCACCCGGAAAAGTGAATACGACCGTGACCGACACGGCTAGCACACTGTTTTTCCTTACTGGCTTTGCCTGGGTGCTGTTCGGCGTTTGGACAGAGCTACTCTCTTACCGCATTCAAACGAGCGACGCCGCCCGCTTCATGTGGGTCAGCGCTACTTTTGTCGCCTTGTCGTTTATCGCGTTTCAGGCGTGGCGTCGCACGGGCTGGTCAAGCGCACGCTACCCGGTCGTTGCCGTGCTGCCGTTTCTGCTCGTCGCCGCTATCGTGCATCTGATAATCACGCCCCGTCTGGCGTTGTGGCTCGACGCCCTGCTCTGGCTCGCGATGCTTACGATGCATTTCGTCATGCTGCGCGGCGTTGATGCACTGTCGCCAACGCGCTGGTGGCGCATCGTTCACGTTGGCAATACGCTGCTGTTGATCCTGCTCGTCGGCAGTGTGCTAGATCGCGCCATCAGCGCAGGACAGTTGTACGCGACTGATTGGGCCGCCGCAATCCTCATCGTAGGGAGCACCTTCATCATGCTGGCGCTGGCGTCGAAGCGCGTGTGGGCCGCGGAACCCTCGCGCTGGCCGCTGGATCGCTTTCAGCGTGAGTACGCGCTTTACGCTGGTTCAGGCGTTGCCGTTTTGACCACGCTGGGTGCCCTCGTGATGGCCTGCACGGCGGGCGGTAATGTCGATCCGCTGCCCTACATTCCACTCTTAAATCCAGTTGACCTGCTTTCGTTCATCGCGATTGCCAGCGTCGCGCTCTGGTTGAAACAACTGCGCCAATCAACGCTCGTGAGCACAACATCACCGTTGCGCAGTGCGGCGCTATTTGGCGTAATCGCATTCGCAGCTTTCATTGTCGTGAACACGGTGTGGCTGCGCTTTGCACATCACTTCAGGGGCATCGGCTGGAACAGTGGCGCGCTGTCGTCTTCGTTCTTTGTGCAGGCAGGCTACTCGGTGTTGTGGACGCTCCTTGGCGTCGCAGCGATGTTTGTCGGACACCGCAGAGGCGCGCGCGTTGTCTGGCAGGCAGGCGCGGCGTTGCTTGCGCTCACGGTGGTGAAGTTGCTGGTCGTAGACCTCGCAAACTCAGGCGGCGGCGAGCGCATCGTGGCATTCATTGGCGTGGGTATTTTGATGGTTGCCGTCGGGTACTTCGCCCCCTTGCCGCCTGCCTCGCCAAAAGAAACTAAGGAAACGAAATCAGAGGCCATTGTGGGAGACAACGCATGACTGCGCAAACATTGACGCGCCTCGGTGCGATCCTGCTCATGACCGTTCTGATCGGACACGAAGTCCGCGCACAAACAGTCAATGAATTTTCGACGCGAGCCGAAATCGTCGTGCCCAACGGAACCGCGATTGCGCGCGTTGCGCTGCCCGGACCATCAATTGCGGCGTTGCGCAGCGCGAGTGGCGGTGATCTGCGCGTGTTCAACGCGGCAGGTTTGTCTTTGCCTCATGCGGTGATTGATCCTTCACGTCAGACGCCA
>JAYWAQ010000493.1:0-4211 GCA_043782305.1 Burkholderiales bacterium | reverse complement strand
CCCAATCGGGTAGGGCGTTTTGCAGCCAGCCGACGGGGATCAAGAGCCCAACGACGATAACCGCGCCGGGGATTGCGTAGCCGAGCCCGGCGATGTTTAGCACCGCGTGGGTCGCGCGAGAGGGCGCGCTGCGCGCGGCAAACGCCAGCGCCATAGCGAGCCCGACGGTGAGCAACGCCGCGATTGCGCCGAGCGTCAGGCTGTGCCACGCCCACATCAGAAAGCTTACCCACGGCAACGGCGCATCGCTCGATTGCCAGCCACTCGCGAGCGGTCGCAGCATGAAAACGACCGGCAACACAAATCCCAGCAACACTGGCAGCCCGCAGACCAGCTGCGCCTGAAATCGCCGAACCCCGCCAAGCACCACGCGACGCGCTTCACTGCTGTTGCCCCGCGCTCCCTTGTTCGCCGAAAATCTAAGCTGCTTTTGAGCGCGCCGTTCAATCGTCAATAGCACCGCGACAACGATGAGCAGCAGCACCGCCAGCTGCGCCGCAGCGATCCGGTTGTCCATCGAAAGCCAGGCCTTGTAAATGCCCGCTGTGAAGGTCTGAATGCCAAAGTAGCTCGACACTCCGAAGTCCGCCAGCGTTTCCATCAGCGCGAGCGCGACCCCCGCCGCGATGGCCGGTCGCGCGAGCGGCAATGCCACCACGCGAACGCGGCGCCCGAGCGGCGCTCCCAACATGCGCGCCGCCTCCATCAGGTGCGACGCACGCTCAGCCAGTGCCGCGCGCGCCAGGAGGTACACGTACGGGTATAGCGTCAGAACAAACACCAGCACGGCTCCACCGAGGCTGCGCACCTCGGGCAGCATGTGGCCCTGACCGCCGCTTAGCGCGCGCAGCGCGGTTTGCGCCGGGCCGCTGTATTGCAAAAAATCGGTGTAGGCGTAGGCCACCACATACGCCGGCATCGCCAGTGGCAAGAGCAGCGCCCATTCAAAGGTTTTGCGACCGGGGAAATCAAATAGCGTGACCGCGCACGCCGTGGCCGAACCCAGTACAGCAACACCCAGGCCCACCATAACGCACAACGCAATTGATGTGGCTGCGTATTGTGGGAGAACCGTCGCCGCCATCTCGCGCAAAATTTGCGCACTTTCCGGATTCCATTGCACCACGGTCGCAAGCACCGCGAGCACGGGCAGGAGCACGATCATGGCGATCAGAAGCAGTGGGAGTGTAGATAGGCGCATGCAGCCTGAGGTGGAGTGAGTGACGGGAGACGCGCGGCAGAGGTGTCATCGCCACCGCAAATGAGAATTGTAAGCATCTAGAATCCTTCACATGTTTCTCGACCTTCAGCACCTCACCGTTCAGTATCCAGGCCGCGACCAACCGGCGGTCAACGATGTGTCGTTCGGCCTTAAAGTGGGCGCAATTGGCGTACTCATCGGCCCGTCTGGCTGCGGCAAGACGACCTTATTGCGCGCTGTTGCGGGGCTGGAGCCTGTGAGCGGCGGCAGCATCACGCTGGCGGGCGAAACCGTGAGCGCGGAGGGGCGCATTACGGCGCCGGAAGCACGGCGCATCGGCATGGTGTTTCAGGACTACGCCCTGTTTCCGCATCTTGATGTGGGGCGCAACGTGGCGTTTGGCATTTGGGATCAACCGACAGCAGCCCGTCGCGCCCGCGTCGCCGAAGTGCTCGAACTGGTGGGGCTCGCAGACGCGCGCCGTCGCATGCCGCATGAGCTCTCAGGCGGGCAGCAGCAGCGCGTAGCGCTCGCGCGGGCGCTGGCACCGCGACCGAAACTCTTGTTGCTCGACGAGCCCTTTTCCAACCTGGACGTTGATCTGCGCGAGCGTCTGGCGCACGAGGTGCGCGGCATTCTGAAAGCCGCGGGTGCCACGGCGCTGCTCGTCACCCACGATCAACTGGAGGCGTTCGCGATCGGTGACTCGATCGGCGTGATGGATCATGGCGCGCTGCATCAGTGGGCCGACGCCTACACGCTCTACCACCGCCCCGCGACGCGATTCGTTGCGGACTTCATCGGGCATGGCGTGTTCGCCAAGGCGCGCGTTGAACTCCACGCGGACGACGCGGGCGCGCACAAGCACGTGGTGACGCCGCTGGGTGAATTGCATGACGTGAGTCCGGCGGTGCTGGCGGGCTTGTCGTTGGGCGAGGTCGACGTGCTCCTGCGCGCCGATGACATCGTGCATGATGACGCCTCGCCAGTGCTCGCCGAGATCGTTCGCAAGGCATTTCGCGGCAACGAATTTTTGTACACGCTGCGCCTGAAAACCGGCGAAATCGTTCTCGCTCATGTGCCAAGCCATCATGATCACAAGATCGGCGAATGGATTGGCATTCGCGCCGAAGTGGATCACGTAGTGACGTTCGCGGCGCGGCCTGTGAATGCGACAAACGGATGATCAGCTTATTGCTGAATGCGCGTTTCTATTAGGGCTACCGTCGAAATATGTAAAAAGTCGACTTGTTGTATTTTTCTGCGCCAGCCCAAAATGAATAAGGCACTTCAATAAAAAGCTGCTGCTCGAAAAGTTTACTGCGTCACCGGCTGATCAATGAGCAGCGCCGCTGATTTGGCGGGCAATTTCAGGCTCGTCTTTGCGCTTTGCCAATCGCCGTTTTGCGCTATGGGTTGCCCGGTCAGTGATAGCCGCGCCTGAACCGAAACGTCAGTGCCCGACTTGAGTCCTGCGCCGCCGATCATGGCATCCGCCGCGGTCAACAAGATCGGCTTGTCGACATCGGCGGCAGGAATTTTTCGCGCGGCGAGCGGCGGGCCGCGATCAACGCCTAACGTGCGAACGATCACAAAAACAGCCGCGCCTGCGTTCGCTGACAGCGCCTTTCGCGCCTCAACGCCGAGTTGCAACTGCACGCTGGCGAGCACTGCGTCCGACGCGCTTGCCGCTTCGGTGACGGCGCTGGTCCCAATGCTCTTCGCGGGTACCGCAGCCACGCCGCCTTGACGCGTTTTGATGTCGGCCAACGCGTTGTCCGCGATCTGTGCGAAGCCGGACTTGGGGTCGACCTGCGACTTTGCCAAAGTGAACGATTTCTCGGCAGCGGTGAAGTCGTTTTTCTGCATTTCGTAGGTGCCGCGCAGCAATAGCGCTTTTGCGTTTCTGCCATCGAGCACGAGCGCTTTATTGATGTATTCGAGCGGCTTGCCGTCCATTTTGCCCTGCGATTTGCCCGCAGCAGCATCGGCGAAATCAGACCACAGCTCGCTGTCGTTTGGCGTCAGCGCCACGGCTTTTTCATAATCGTGCATCGCGCCGTCGAACAGGCCAACCGAGGCTTTTGCGCGGGCAAGCAAGATCCAGCCTTTCACGTCGTTTGGCTCTTTGTTCAGGCGCTCTTCGGCGAGCTTGAATAGTTCGGTCATTTGCGGGTCCTGCGCGGAGGCCGCTTGCGGCGGGCGCACGATTTCCGGCACCACCGCGATGGGCATACCGACTGCGGCGTAACCGCCAATGGCGAGCACCGGTAGCAAAACGCCCAACGCGACGGCGGTACTTTTGTAGCGTGGCGCGGTGGCGGCTGACGCGACCGATGCGTCTGATTCCGACAGCACGCGCGCCTCCAGTTCGCGCTCCGCCTCCAGCAGCCCGGCATCCGACAAAAGGCCCAGTCTGCGGTCACGACGCGCCTCCGCGAGTTCGATGCGCAAAGCTTGAACGTTAGTGTCAACCGCTGCGGCTTTCACATCGGCACGACGTTTGAGCAGCGGCCGCAAAACGATCCATAAAACCAGGGCAGTAATGACGGCGAGCAATGCGACAAACACGAGTGAAGGATTCATTAATTCGACAAATCTTTTGTATTCAACATAGCCCGGGCACGATCACGATCGGCATCACTCAGCATGGCTGCCACAGGAGCCGACGAGGACTTGCGCAAGCGTCGAACCAACAAAAAGCCAGCAAATAAAAGCGCCGCAAACGGTCCGGCCCACAGCACGACGGTGGTCGCTTTGAACGGTGGGTTGTACAGCACAAAATCGCCAAAGCGATCTGTCATGTAGGTCTTGACCTCGCCCTCGCTTTTGCCCGCCGCGAGCTGCGAACGCACTTGCTCGCGCATGTCGCGAGCGACCGGAGACTCGCTGTCGGCAACGGTCTGGTTCTGGCATACCAGGCAGCGCAATTCCGACGAGAGTGCTTTGACGCGAGCGTCGAGCGCGGGGTCAGCGGGTGGTTGCGCGAATGCGAACGTGGAGACTACGA
>JAYWAQ010000492.1:0-4218 GCA_043782305.1 Burkholderiales bacterium | reverse complement strand
CACTGCTCATAAAAACCTATCGCGAACAGCGCGGCGGCATGTGAGATGAAGCAAAAAAGCAAGGCGGTGCAATGGGCGATCTACGGCGGGCTCACCCTGTGGCTGGTGGTCGCATCCTTGCCAATCGTGTGGACGGCGATCATTTCGTTTCGTCAGTATGTGGATGCTTTCTCTTCCCCAGTGAAATGGGTTGCGCCGTTTACGTTGGAGAACTACACCGCGCTGTGGATTGATCGCGCGTTCTATCGCAATTTTTTGAACACGGCGTTGGTCACTGTCGGCACCGTCACCATCTCGCTCGCGGTCGGTTGCCTTGCGGGCTATGCGTTGTCGCGCTATCGCGGTGCGCTCGGATTTTGGCTGCTGCTCGTGGCGTTGGTGTTTCGGGCGATTCCTCATTCGAGCTTGTTGCCGTCGTTTTTCACGATGTTTGATGCGCTGGGTATTCGCAACACCTACTTCGCACTCATTTTTGTGCTGGTGGCGATCAACCAACCGTTCACCATCTGGATGCTGCGCTCGTTTTTTATCAACATCCCGAGCGAGTTGGATGAAGCAGCAATGGTTGATGGGTGTAGTCGCTTTCAGGCGTTTCGCAAGGTGATTATTCCGGTGATGTGGCCCGGTGTGGTCACCACGGGATTGTTCAGTTTTTTGCTGGCTTACAACGATTTTTTGCTCAGCTCCGCGCTGACCAACGCCGAAAAAATGACCATGCCCGCAGCCATTGCCAACGCCATCAGCGCCGAGAGCGAAGCGCTGTTGATGCAGGGGATTGCGGGGGCCGTGAGCATCACCATTCCGCTGGTCATCCTCATCATATTCTTTCAAAAGCAAATCGTCGGCGGTCTCACGCAGGGCGCGGTTAAAGGCTAATGGGCACTGCTAGAAATTCATTTTTCGGGATGAAATGCAAGGCGCACGGCGCAGAGCAACTGGAATGTACGCCCTGCTACATGAGGACTGCGAGCACTGGGCAACGCCGCAGTTCGCCTGAACAATGAAGTTATAGGAGTGCCCTAATGCCACACATGTCAAACCCCATCATCGTCACCGCCGCAGAGGCCGCGCACCGTCACCTCAAACGCAAGGATTACGTGCCCTGCGTTGATGCGTTTATCGATTGCCGTTTGCCCGGTTCGATGCCCAAAGAAAACTATTCCATGATCGGGCCGGGCGTCACACAAAACGCCTCGCAAGTCATCAATCTGCAGGAGCCACACGGCTTCAACATCGGTGCTGCGGGCATGTATCCGGGCGTGACCAACAACCTGCATTTGCACTTCACCAGCGAGACGTTCATCGTGCCGACGGGGACATACACAGTGCGTTGGGGCGCGCGCGGTGACGAAGGTGAATTGCCGCTGGAAGCGGGTGATATTGCGGTGATACCAACGTGGCTTTTTCGCGGCTTCACCACGCAGAGCGACCAATTCGGCTTACTCATGACCGTGCTCGGCCACGACGACACGGGCGGCATCATCTGGAGCCCCGACGTGCTCAAGCGTGCGCGCGAAACGGGGCTGTGGCTGAGTAAAAGCAACGAGGTCATTGATGCGACGGTAACGGGCACCGCGCCAGCCGCCGACGAGCTACTGCCGCTGATGCCCGAAGCTGAAATCGCCTCGCTTAAGCGCTGGAGCATTGAGCAAATGCGCGCTCGCGTCATCAAAAAAAGCACGCTCGATTTTCGTGAAGCCACGCTCGACACCGCCGCAGGACATCAGTGGAAAATTGCGCCTGCCGTGGGCAATGGTTTATCGCAACATCGTGACCATACGCCCAACGTTTTGGAGCCGCAGTCGTTCTCTGTTGAATGGATTCAGATCGAACCGGGCCAAAGCTCTGCGGCGTTTTCCACGGTCGAGAAAATGGTGCTGATTAACCTTTCGCACTCGCTTGAGGTAGCACTGAATGCAGGTGCAGAAACGGTAGTGTGTACGCTGGGTTTCGAGGACATGATCTCGATCCCTGCCAACGCCCTGCGCTCGTTTCGTTGCCCTCACGGCGAAGCAAAAAGTGAGGCCGTGATGGTCATCGCGGGCGATCACGTCAAGCGCCCCGTACTCAGCGATGCCGTCATCGCACAAGCCCTCGCCAACGACATAACCGTCGATGCGGGTGGCAAACTCGCGCGTGCTTCGGTGTTGCCGCCGCTGATGTTTGACACACCTGCCAACAAATAAGCGATCTCATGAAAACATCCACTGACCGCATCCTCACCACACACGTCGGCTCTCTGCCGCGCTCACAGCCCGTAGTCGACTTGATCTTCGCGCAAGAAAAAGGCGAACCGATTGACCTGCCGACATTCAACGCAACGATGTGTGAAGCCGTCGATGCGGTGGTGAAACGGCAGGTGGATGCCGGCATCGACATCGTCTCCGACGGCGAGATGAGCAAGATTAGTTACGCTACCTACATCAAAGATCGCTTCACAGGATTTGACGGCGACAGCCCGCGGCGCACGCCGAGCGACCTGCTCGAGTTTCCAAGTTTCATGAAGCGATTGTCCGGCGGAGGCGGCACGCCGACCTACCGGCGGCCTTGCTGTGTTGGGCCGATTCGCGTGAAAAGTATGCAGCCGCTCGCCGACGACATTGCGCATGTAAGGGCGGCCGCCGCGAAGCATGGCGCGACCGAAATCTTCATGAACTCGGCCTCCCCCGGCGTGATCTCGTTGTTTCAACCGAATCAGCATTACGTAGATGACGATGCATATCTTGAGGCGCTTGCACAAGCGATGGCGCATGAGTACAAAGCCATTGTCGACGCGGGTTTGCTGTTACAGCTCGACTCGCCGGACTTGGGACTGGGCCGCCACATGATGTATCGTGACTTGGACGAGGCGCACTACTTCAAGCGCATTGAGCAACACGTCGAAGCGCTGAACGCCTCGCTTGCAGGCATTCCTGCTGATCGTATCCGTATGCATGTGTGCTGGGGCAACTACGAGGGGCCGCATCACAAAGATGTAGGTCTCGAAAAAATTCTACCCATCGTGATGAAGGCTAAGCCACAAGCGCTACTTTTCGAGACAAGTAATCCGCGCCACGCTCACGAATGGGCGGTGATGCGCGACATGAAGCGCAGCATCCCTGACGACAAAATTTTGATTCCCGGCGTGCTCGATTCCACCACCAATTTCATCGAGCATCCGCAGCTGGTGGCGCAGCGCTTGGGCAATTTCATTGACACCGTGGGCCGCGAGCGCGTGATCGCCGGTACTGACTGTGGCTTCGGGACCTTTGCTGGATTTGGCGTGGTGGATGCTGAAATTGTTTACGCTAAATTTGAAGCAATGGCCGAAGGCGCGCGCATCGCGACGCAGAAATACTGGTAGCACGTTGATCACCGATACAGCTCTACGCTGTATTCCTTTATTTTATTTCGGCTAAACCGCGTTTTTATCTAAAGTCGATATCAGGTAAAAACACAGCTCAGCCCCCGTGTAGAGGGTGTTTCCTCGAAAAGCTACTTGGCGATGATTCTGTAAAGCACGATTGCACCGGCGGTTGCTACGTTGAGCGATTCCACACCCGCCGCCATCGGAATTCGCAAGCCCCCGGTGAGCGTGGGCAAGATGGCGGCGCTCAGGCCGTGACCTTCGTTGGATAGCACCAGCGCGCTGTTTTTTGAAAACTTCGCGTCGAACAGCGAGACCGTTTTCACGCCGCCAATATCGCGTGGCAGCGTTGCCCAGCGCTCGCCTTTGAATGCGTGGAGCGCTGAGGGCAAATCGACGTCTTCAAGCACCTGCGTGTGAAAGTGCGAGCCTTGCGCCGCGCGCAACGTTTTCACGCTCCAGGCGAAGGCGCAGCCTTGCGACAGCCAAACTTGCACGACGCCCGCCGCAGCGGCGGTGCGGATGAGCGTGCCGACGTTGCCGGGGTCTTGCACTTCGTCGAGCGCGAGCACGAAGCCGGTGGTGGCTGGTGCGAGCGTTGGCGGCACGGTGGCGATGGCGAGCAAGCCGGTGGGGCTGACCAACGTGGAAAGCGAATCGAACAGCGCTGGCGCTACGAGCACGGTCTCGCGTGAGCGTTGTGCGAGTGCGGCCTGGGCGGGCGTCAGCGCGCCACTTCCGCTGCCGTCACGGATCGCGATGATTTCCAGCGCGCCGACCCGCTCCACGTAGCTCTGCGCGAGGTGTTCGCCTTCGAGCAGACACATGCCGTCGCGCTTCCGTGCTGGCGCGGATCGCGACAGCGCTGCGAA
>JAYWAQ010000491.1:0-4220 GCA_043782305.1 Burkholderiales bacterium | reverse complement strand
CACCTGCAAATAATTCCATGCCGACCATGCCCTGCGACGCCGCGGCATCAGGCTCGCATCGGTGTGCAGCACGCAACGATTGGGCTGATAGCGAACGGCTGAAAGCGCGGCGCGTTCGGCGTTCGTCGGATGCGCGAGCAGGCGTAGCGCCTGATCGCTATGGCAGGCGAGTACCACCGAGTCGAATTGCTCGTGCCCTTTGGTGGTGGTGATTTCGACAAACCCGACGCCACGAACGATGCGTTGAACAGGCGTTGCGATTCGGGCATCTCGCAAGCTGGAAACGATGCGCTCAACGTACGTCTTTGCACCGCCACGCACCGTCATCCACTGCGGTCGATTGGTCACACGCAACAGGCCGTGATTGTGACAAAACCTGAGCAGCATCGGCAGCTCAAACTCGAGCACATCACCACGCGGACTTGACCAGATCGAGCCCACCATCGGCCAGATGTACCAGTCAAAAAGCTGTGGCGAAAACTTTTCTTTCGCGAGGAATTCACGAACTGACATGTGCGGCACCGTGTCCGCCAGCACCATCGCAGTCGCTACGCGATTAAAGCGAACGATGTCGGCGAGAAAGCGTAAAAATTTTGGCCTCAGCGCGTTCGTGGGTTGCGCAAATAGAGAGGCGAAACTGGTGCCCGACCACTCTATATTGTCCGTGTCTGCACGCACTGCAAACGACATATCGCTAGGCGCGAGATCGACGTTCAGCTCAGCGAACAATTTGAGCAAATTGGGGTACGTGTGATCGTTGCAGACGAGAAACCCCGTGTCGACGGGTGCAGTAATGCCGTCGAGCGTTACGTCAACCGTGTGCGTGTGACCACCGAAGTAATCTGCGGCTTCAAATAGCGTGACTGCATGCCCCGATTTCTCGAGGTAGTGCGCCGCGCCCAAACCAGAAATGCCAGCGCCGACAATGGCGATGCGCATGTGAAACTCCAAACTGTACGAGTGTTGTTAGTACATTCTCGTACGTCTCTGCGAGGCCATTGGTTTTCCCAATTTATTGTCGGCCTACCCAATGCTCCCTGCTTCGCGACTAAAGTTTGGCCAGTTTGCCCCGCCCGTAAATTTCAGCGTAAGCCGAGTGATTGTGAATGGCCTCGAAGTTTTCGCTGGCCACCATGAAATCGCCGACGTGATCGTGCGACTGACAGGCCAGCGCGATGTCGCGAACAAGATCCTCTACGAATTTGGGGTTGTCGTACGCGCGCTCGGTGACGAATTTCTCATCTGCGCGCTTAAGTACACCGTAGAGCTCGGATGAGGCTTCGCGCTCGGCGATGTCGATCAACGAATCAATCGACAACTCCGTGGAGCCTTCGGCCCGGATCGTGATGTGCGAACGCTGATTGTGTGCGCCGTAATCGGAAATTTTCTTTGAGCACGGGCACAGACTGGTGACCGGCGCGACGACTTCGATGGTCAATCGCGTACCCAGAGCTGCCGTAGTTTCAACAATCATTTTGACGTCGCTATCGAGCAGGCTTTCTACGCCGGAAACGGGTGCCGCCTTACGACGGAAATACGGGAACGACATTTCCAGATAACTGGTTGCAGCGCCAAGACGTTCGCGCATGACCTTTTCCAGCGTCAGAAAACTTTGCGAACTGATCAGTGCACGTTGCTCTTCCAGCAGCTGGATGAAGCGCGACATATGCGTGCCCTTCACCTGCTCCGGCAAGCCAACGTACATGGCAAACGTGGCCACAGTGCCCTGCACTTCGCCCGCAGAGGTGATGATTTGCACCGGATAGCGCAGTGCCTTGATGCCGACGCGCTGAATCGGCAAGTGTCGGGCGTCGGGTAACGACTGCGTGTCGTCTAGTGTTTGCTGCGCTGGGTATAGCGCGCGGTCAAATGCGTTCATGGATCAATGTTAGCGGGCGCGCCGACCTTAACTCGCTTTAGGGCCGCTGCGCGATTAGCGCTTCAATTCTTTGCACAAACCGAGCACTTTGGGGCTCAACGCCACTTTCAAAGCTCTCGACCTTTTTGCCCGAACGATCAATCAAATATTTGTGAAAATTCCATTGGGGTGCCTTGCCCGTGGCCGCCAAAAGACTCGCGAATACCGGATCTTTGCTTAAGGGCGTCGTTTCGACCTTGGCAAACACCGGAAAGGTGACGCCAAAATTGGCCTGACAGAACTCGGCAATTTTCTTGTTGCTGCCCGGTTCTTGTCCACCGAAGGCGTTAGACGGAAAACCCAGAACCACCAGTCCACGATCGGCGTATTTCTTGTGCAGCGCCTGCAAGCCTTCGTACTGACCGGTGTAGCCGCATTCGCTGGCAGTGTTGACGACCAAGACCACGCGACCCTCATATTGGCACATCGATTGAGCTTTGCCACCGGTCAGCGGCTCGACTATGTGATTGAGCACCGAAGGGCAAGCTCCGGCGGCAAACGCGGACGTAGCCGACCAGACCGCCAGAAGGGTTAGTAGACGAATTATTGATTTCATGTCCTAGACAGTATCATGTTCTTGTCCTAGACTCCATTCGGCGTTGTTGTGCTGATTTGGTTCCCGAATCTTCATCGAATTCGCCCTTTCGACCCATTTGTAGACGCAATGACCTCTTCGCCCGCAATCGCCGCAGTTCCCGAAACACCTCCCAGCATCGCCTCTCACCTCTCGATTGCTGCCGTCGAACGCGACACAGGTTTATCGAAGGACGTGCTGCGCGTATGGGAGCGGCGCTACGGCTTCCCGCTGCCGGAGCGCGATCCCAATGGCGAGCGACTCTATCCGCTGCCGCAAGTCGAGCGCCTGCGCACGATCAAGCGACTCATGGATGCTGGTCAACGCCCCGGCAAGCTTCTGGCTTTGTCTGAAACTGAGCTTGACACGTTGGCGAATCGGCAAACGCGTCCGCGTCGCGGTGACGAGTCCGGGGACCTGCAGCGGCAGATTCTCGATTTGGTGCACAACCACGACACCACGGGTTTGCGCCAACTTCTGAGCCTGTCGCTTATGAAGCAGGGCTTGCAGGAATTCGTGATTGAGACGGTGGCTCCGCTTAACCGCGCGGTAACCGAGGCGTGGATGCGAGGGGATGTGGAAGTGTTCGAGGAGCGCGCCTACACGGAGCAGGTACAGATGGTGTTGCGCGCCGCGATGTTGGCCGCGGCTAACAGCATGCAGCCGCCGAGCATCGTGCTGGCGACACTGCCAAACGAGGTGAGCGCGCTGGGTTTGCTGATGACGGAAGCGTTGCTTGCGCCCGAAGGTGTGCAGTGCGTGTCGCTCGGAACTCAGGTGCCAGTTCCTGAAATCGCAGCGGCGGCAGTGGCTTTTGACGCTGATGTGGTGGCGCTGTCGTTTTCTGCATCGTTTAGCTCGAAGCAGGCGGTGGCGAGCCTCGAATCACTACGCTCCGTCGTGCCTGCAGCGACGGCAATCTGGGTTGGCGGCGAGCTGATCCGGCGCATCCGGCGCGAGATTCCAGGCATCACACCCACCGGCTCATTGGCCGACATGCTGGCGGCACTGCGGCAGTGGCGGGCGGAGCGAGCGGTCGCTTAGTCAAGGTTTTGTCATGAGTTTTAAGGGCAACAAGGCTTCGCTGCCATCCAAACTGTGCGTGGCGTGCGGTCGCGCAATGACGTGGCGCAAGGCCTGGGCGAAGAACTGGGGCGAGGTGAAGTATTGCTCGGACCGTTGCCGAACCCAAAAGGCGCCAGCTTCGAGCGGGGGAAAATCGAGATGAGTGCTTGTCGCCGCCTGGTTATCGTGTTGGGCGATCAGCTTAATCACGACTCCGCTGCGTTTAACGGCTTTGACGCCGCGACTGATGTCGTGCTGATGGTTGAAGCGCGTGGGGAATCGACGCACGTCTGGTCGCAGAAGGCGCGGACGGCGTTGTTTCTGTCCGCGATGCGGCACTTCGCGGCCGAACTGCAGGGCAAACACATCCGCGTCGACTACCACAAGCTGGACGTGCATGGCGACGAGACGTTGCAAGCAGGCTGGCTCGCGGCGATTGAAAGTCATCAGCCAGAATCCCTCGTCTGCGTTGAGCCGGGCGACTTGCGCGTCTGGCAGGCATTAAACGTGACTGCGGCCAAAGCCGGGCTGCCGCTCGACATTCGTGCAGATCGCCATTTCATGTGCTCGCGTGAGGCGTTTGCAAAGTGGGCTGGCGATAGCAAAAGCCTGCGCATGGAGTTTTTCTATCGCAAGATGCGGCGCGAATATGGCGTGCTGATG
>JAYWAQ010000490.1:0-4224 GCA_043782305.1 Burkholderiales bacterium | reverse complement strand
TGACGAAAAGAAATTCATCGTCGAATAACGAGAGCGTTTCGATGCCAGCGGGCAGGTCATACGGCAAGGCAATCAGCGCTGCATCAAGCGAACTGGCAAGCAACCGGTCAAGACATACTGCGGTCAAGTCCTCACGCAGCAGCAACTTCAATTTAGGATATTGCGTACGAAGCGTGGTCAACGACGACGGCAACGCAAAAGGCGCGATTGTCGGAATGACGCCGAGTCGAAACGTTCCCGTGAGTGGATGCCGGGACGAAGCGCAGAGCTCGGCCAGATCGCTGGCCTGTGCGATCAGGTCGCGCGCCCTTGCAACCACCGCGTCGCCAATCGCCGTGAAGGCAACATGCCGCCGATCCCGTTCAACCAGCGTGACGTCGAGCGTGCTTTCCAGATCGCGCAGACTGGCCGACAACGTGCTTTGCGTGATGAAGCTCTTTTCAGCGGCGCGGCCGAAGTGCCCTTCTTCCTGAAGTGCGATCAGATAGCGGAGTTGCTGTAGTGATGGTAGAGCGGCCATGACGATAACGTCCTCGGACTATTCGCAAAAATGGATGACTGCTTCGATATTAAGTTGTTTTTCGAATCTTTGCGTTGTCACGGGTCATCGTCAGTCGAGCCTTGATATCTGTCGTTGGTCGCGCGACAATTCCAGACGGCGGGAGGATGAACTAAGCTTCTGATCGAAATAATCTGTCCACACAGGGTTCATCTTATGTCGCGCCTTCTACTTGCGTTGTTCACTTCACTGCTAGCCCTTTCGGCGGTTACCTGCGCGCAGACTACGCCCGCAGCGTCCGCTGCACCGACGCGGCAGCTCACTATCGAAGAGTTGTTCAAGAAACCGGCGCTGGCCAATCCGATCCTGTCACGCTCGGGTAAATATCTGGCCGCTGTCGCGCCCTTTAAAGGCCGACTGAATTTGCTGGTGATCAACATGGAAACGCGTAAGGGCGACTTGTTGACCAGCTATGAGAATTTTGACGTCGTTAATGTGAATTGGGTTGGCGATGAGCGTCTGATCTATTCGCTCGGCCTGTATGACGCGCCCACAGGGCCGTCCAGCGTTGATGGCGGTGGCTTGTTTGTGGTGGGACGCGATGGCAGCAAGCCAAGGCAGCTGGCTTCGACCATTGCTGACGACATTCGCAAACTGCAGTTCGTACATCGCACCTTGTCGTTTGTGCGGCAGATTCCCGACAGCACCGACGAGGTGATTGTGGAGGGAAATTTGTCGTCGGCTGACTCGAACGATCTTTATGTGCTTGACCTGAATTCTGGCAAAACGCGGCTACTGACCGCTGGGCGTCCTGCGTCGCGAACGTATGACTGGCTGCTCGATAGCAAACGTGTGCCGAGGGTTGTGTTCAGTGGCGTGAAAGATGAATTGACCCGGGTTGTGCATTACCGCAAGAGCGCAGACGCGCCTTGGGAGGAAATCGCGCGCTACTCCCGCGACAAGGGTTCGGTGTTTGTGCCCCTGGCGTTCGAATCCGATGATCAAACCCTGCAAGTCGCCACGAATGTGGGGCGGGACACGATGGCGGTATTCCGTTACGACACCAGTCAGAAGAAACTGGGCGACATCATCGCGCAACATCCGCGCTATGACATGGGAGCCGATTCGCAGGGTCAGCGGATTGCCGGTGTCCTGCAGAGTGTCAAGGACGACAAGATTATTGGCTATCAGGTAAACGGCGACAAACCCGAGACCTTCTGGATCGATGAAGGACGTGCAAAGACGCAGAAGGCGCTCGACGCCGCGCTGCCCAACATGATTAACCGGTTCAGCAGAACCCCGGATGGAAAGCGCCTGCTGGTGACGTCCTACTCCGACCAGAGCGCAAGCCGCTGGTACATTTTCGATGAAGAAAAACGCACGCTGGAGGAAATTGGTGCCGCCCGCCCGTGGCTTGATGGGAAGCTGGTGGAGCAGCGCCCGATCAGCTACAAAACACGCGATGGCATGGATATTCCAGGCTATCTATTCCTGCCGAAGGGCTACAAGGCAGGCACCAAGCTGCCGACGGTGGTTCATATTCACGGTGGGCCGAGCGCGCGCGCTGATTTTTTCGGAGGCGGTTTCGGGTATCGTGAAGGCCAGCTATTTGCATCGCGCGGCTATGCCGTGCTGGTTCCCAATTACCGCATCACGCCGGGCATGGGTAACAAAATCTATACGTCCGGTTTCGGCACGATTGGTCGCCAGATGTCTGAGGACCATGAAGACGCCCTTAAATGGGCCGTTGAGCAGGGCTACACCGATCCCAAGCGTGCCTGCATTTCAGGCGCGAGCTACGGTGGCTATGCGGCGCTGCAGGCGATGGTCAAGACGCCGGAATTGTTCAAGTGTGCTGTGGCCGGTCTAGCCGTCACCGACCTCGTTTACCAAAACACGTCGCAGGACACCGACTATGTTCGCTATGGCGACGATTCGGCTACGGATTTTTGGAAAGCAATCATTGGCACGACCGATCTGAAATCGCAAATCGCGAAGGACATGTCGCCGATCAATCACGCCGACAAGATCAAAGGGGCTGTGTTCCTCTACGCCGGCGAGGATGATGCCCGCGTGCCAATCGATCAGATCAATCGCATGGATAAGGCGCTAAAGGCCGCAGGTAATCCCGCCAAGGCGTATGTCGTCAAACCGCTGGAAGGACACGGCTACGGCAAGACCGAAAATGCGGTCGATCTGTACAACAAGATACTTGCGTTTCTGGAAGCGCAAATAGGCAAATAGGCAAATAGCCGACGGCAGGAGCGGCGCATCTGCAGATATTTGCCGCTTGCGCCACGCCTGTATGAATCACGACTTCTTTTTGCGCGCCTTCGGTTTCGGCTTGCCCGACGACGGTGCGTCCGGCGAAGTCAGCATGTTGTCAAAAGCGCCCGCATCGGCCCCAACATAGCCCTTCTCGAGCCACATGAATGAAGTCAAAAGCTTTTCGAATTCTGGTTGAAATTGCCCGATAACCGCCTGCGGATCAGGGCAGAGCTTGCGGTCTGTGATCAGACCAAACTGTACGCTGCCCGCGTACGAAAGAATTGATACCCCCATGCCGACATGCCCGCTTTGCGGTACCCAAAACATGTTTTGCGAAATCTTGCTGCCCGCGAGGTAGAGCGGTTTGGCGGGGCCCGGCACGTTGGTCATGACAGCCGTGCCTTTGTCGCTGAGCAGGCTCAGCGCCTGTCGCTGAATCGCTTTAGGCACATAGCCCAGCACGCCGAGTAACGCCATGCTCACGGCGGCCTGATAACCCGTTTTAAGTTCACCCATACGACGGCGCACTTCAAACACGCGTGCAATCGGGTTCGCCTCGCCAATCGGCAGCACAAGGCCGACGAGCCCGAAGTGATTGCCCAGCTTGTGCTCTTTCCCCGGCGCACGCAGGTTGACGGGCACAAATGCGCGCAGCCCGGCGTCACTGTCCACGGTGTCACCCTTGCTCAGGAGATAACTGCGAATCGCGCCAGCAACTGACGCAAGCAACACGTCGTTCACCGAGCAGCCGAGCACGTAGCCCACGTCCTTCACACGAACCAGATCGATGGGATCGCTCCATGCCACACATTTGACGGTGCCGGTTTTGCCCTTGAGTCGCGTTGGCGTGTCGTTTGGCAGCGTTGCCAGCGCGGCAAGCTCCTGCGCGAACCCGGCTGCAACTTTCGCCGCGTCCATTGCCTGTGTGGGGTCGTCGACCCAGCGACTGTACTTGGCGACCATGCGGCTACCCATGCGCGCACCGTCGTCCATCGCCGACTCAATCGGAGCTTTGAGCGGGCCCAATTTGTCAAACGCCGACTGCGCTATTCCGGCCACGGGGGCGAGTGCCTGCATCGCAGGGCCAAGCTTGCTTTGTAACTGCGCGCCAAATGGCCCCAGTGCCTCAAAAATATTGAACGAACTTTCGCTTCGTTTCGCGAATTTCTTGACTTTGGATTTGCCCAGACCGGGGATTTCACGCGGCGTATCGGGTGCTTCCGGATCTTCCTCGGTCATGTTGAGCAGCACACCGATCAACGCGATGCCATCGGCGATGCAGTGATGAATGCGTGTGATGAGGGCGGAGCCGCCCTGATAGTTTTCAACCAGATGCATCTGCCACAGCGGCTTGCCCGTGTCGAGCCGTTCGCTCGCAAGATCCGCCACCATCGCCTGCAACTCACGTTCGCCGCCCGCTCCGGGCAGGCGCACACGATGCAGGTGGGCATCAATGT
>JAYWAQ010000489.1:0-4228 GCA_043782305.1 Burkholderiales bacterium | reverse complement strand
TCTCTTCAGTCGTCAACGTAGAAAAAAGCCGTTCGGTGATACGGAGCTGTTTGGCCTGTCATCCTTCGCCAAGGTCACGATGACACTCATCTGTTTTTCCTCGGCGAAAATCTGGCATCACCGACCTCTGAACACCGCCGCCCGTTTTTCTTTGAACGCCGCGACGCCCTCACGATAGTCTTCCGAGAACCCGCATTCGCGCATCAAGCCGCCTTCTAGCGCGAGCTGCGCGTCAAGCGTGTTGTTCGGGCTGGCGTAGAGGGCTTGTTTGGTGCGGGCAAAGCCGAGCGTCGGGCCCGAGGCCAGCTGCGCATTCAGCGAATCAACGCGAGCGGCAAACTCAGCATCAGCCACACATTCAAAAATCAGCCCAATTTCCGCCGCACGCTTAGCAGTTAGTTTTTCACCGAGCAAGGCCAAGCCCATCGCCCGTTGTGTGCCCACCAGGCGCGGCAAAAAGTACGAGCCGCCGGTATCAGGAATCAAACCCAATTTGCAAAATGGCTGCAAAAAACTAGCGCTCTCGGTCGCGATCACCAGATCACATGCAAGCGCGAAATTGCACCCGGCGCCCGCCGCGACGCCGTTCACGGCAGCAATCACCGGAATCGGCAACGCGCGGATCGCCTTCACCAGTGGCGCATAATTTTTCTCAACCGATTCGCCGAGATCGACCGCCTGACCCGGCGCAACGGCGCGATCATTCAAGTCCTGACCCGCGCAAAAGCCTCGCCCTGCGCCCGTGATCACGAGCACGCGTGCGCCTTCGCTTTGCACGAGCGCGAGCGCAGCGCGCAGTTCCTCGTGCATGACTTGCGTGAATGAGTTCATGCGGTCCGGACGGTTGAGCGTGATGCGCGCTGCTCCGGTGACGCAGCGGTATTCGATGGTGGTGAAAGTCATGGTGAGCCCTTGAGACGCAGGGCGACATGGTAGCCGCGAAGCGGCATTCGTAAAAACGACTGCAGCGGTTAGTTCACCACGCGCAGTGGCGGCGGGGCGTTCGGCGAAGCGGGCGTTGCCGTGGCCTTCGCTTCTTCCCGCAGCCAGACTAACGTCGCGGCGATGTCCATTGGTCGAGAAATGTCGAAGCCCTGGGCAAAATCGCAGCCGTGAAATTCCAGAAAACCGAGCGTTGCGGCATCCTCAACACCTTCAGCAACCACCGTAAGCCCCAGGTTGTGCGCCAGGGTAATGGTCGACTGCACGATGACGGCGTCCTCTGCGCTTTCGGTGACACGCGACACAAATGACGCGTCCATTTTCAGGCCCTTGAGCGGCAACCGACGCAGATAGGCGAGCGAGCAAAAGCCGACGCCGTAGTCGTCGATCACAATCGAGAATCCAAGCGCGCGGCAATCAGCAAGGATTTGCGCGGCGCGATCCGGGTTGTGGATGAGCGAAGTCTCGGTGATTTCAAGATCGACCAGCCGCGCTGACAAACCGAACTTCTGGATGCTCGCCTGCAAGTGCGCGACGATGCTGCTGTCGCCGAGCAAGCGCGGAGAGATATTGATCGCCACGCCAATGCCCGGCGCGGTCGCTTGCCAGTCGTGCGCAGCCTGCAATGCCTGCTCAATCACCCAGCGCGTGAGCACCCGAATGGAGTCTGACATCTCGGCTTTGTAGACAAAATCCTGCGCCGTGAGGCGACCATATTCCGGATGATTCCAGCGCACCAAAGCCTCAAGACGCACCGGCCGCCGCGTCAGGCAGTTGATGATCGGTTGAAATTCGAGCGTCAGCTCGCCGCGATCAATGGCTTCCGGCAAATCCGCCAACAGCAGGAGTTTTCTGCGCTCGAAAACCATGGTGTTGCGGCTAAACAAACGCACGCCGCCACCGGTTTGCTTGGCGTGATACATGGCCTCATCGGCCGAGCGCGATAGCTCGGAGAAGTTCGAGCCGTGCGTGGGATAAATCGCCGCGCCGATACTCGCCGAGACATGAAATTTGCCACCACCGATGATGAACGGTGCGGCCAGCGCTTCGGTGATCGACTGCCCCACGCGCATCGCACCTTCGGCGGTACCGACGCCGCGCACGAATACGCCGAACTCATCACCACCGAGTCGCGCCGCTATGGCATTTTCATTGAGCAGCGCCTGGTCGAAGCGCGCCTTCATCTGTCGCAGCACTTCGTCTCCAGCGCCGTGACCGAGGGTGTCGTTTACGTCCTTAAATTGATTTAAGTCGAGCAGCAACAGGGTTGCCACCGCACCCGCACTGTCTTTGGGCGCTCCAACAGCGGCAGTCTTGCCGCTGTCGATCAATTCATTGACCTCGCTGACCAGGCGCTGACGGTTCAGCAAGCCGGTCAGCGGATCGCGGAACGCGAGATGTTCGAGCAGCGACTGGTAGCGCTTGCGATCTGTGATGTTGCGACGCGCACCCCAGATGCGCACTAGTTTGCCGTCCTCGACGACGCCGAGCAATGTCAGCGAGAGCCAGTGATGCTCCTCGCCCTTGACGCGCAAGCGGAGCTCACGCTCGCTCAGGCGATAACCGCGATCAATCCAGTCGCGCAGTGACGAACCCTTGAACAACTCGGGCATGAAGCCGAACAGACGGCGACCAATGACACGTTGCGGCTCCAGCTGATAGTCGCGCATAAACGCATCGTTCGCATCATCGATGTAGGCGTTTTCGCGCAGCGCGGAAATCTGTGCGTCGAGTGGCATCGCCGTATCGATCGGAACTTTGATGTCCACCGACCAGATCGAGTCGTGGCTCGCCTGAATGAACGCACGATGCCGCTCTCGAGTGGAAGCGAGTTCCGCCTCTGACTTTGCTCGCTGCGAGACCTCGTGCGCGAGAGAGAGCAGATCGACCGCCGAGCCGGCGAATGCCTCGGCATCGCTATCCCAGACGCGCTCATTCACACAGTCCTCAAAACACACGACACCCCACAACTGGCCATGATCAAACACCGGCACATCCAGCAGCGCGCGGACGCCCGTTTGCGGCAGGTAAGTAGCCGTAAATTCATGCAACACCGGGTCGGTTCTGGCGTTTGCGACCGCGAGACTTCGGCGTTGCGCGATGGCCGCAAAGTAGGTCGGGAAGTCGGCTGCCGAAAGCGTTACGGCAGGGGTTGCGTTCTTCGTCGCCGTCGAGTCGCCCGCGTCTCTCGCATCGTATTGATACAGGCAATCGAGGCTCGTGAGGTCAACTGAAAAACGCCACAAACCGCCGCGCGCAACGTTCAAAGTCGTGGCCGCCTGAGAGATGATTTGCCTTGCAGCATTCAGGAAATCAGCGCGATCAACCACCAGTGGGTTGCGCGCTAAAGAAAAGAGCGACTCGTGGTACGCCAGCAGTCGGAGTTCGCGCTCGGCAGTAGCGCTGATATCGGACAGTGTTCCAACATAGCGCGGCTCGCCGTCGCCCAGTAATGCGCGTTGCCCACGGCACAGCAGCCAGACGACCTTACCCGCCTCGGTTAGGATACGAAACTCGGCTTCGACCGTTGGCGCACCTTTCGCGCAGTCGTGCAGCAGACGCGCGATAGTCGAGCGATCACCGACCAGAACGTTATCGGCAAACTCAGCCACAGGCCCGTAGTAACGACCCGGTTTTAGCGTCTGGAACGAGATAACGTTGTGATACAGATCGATCAGGCCGCTCGCAGGGAAGTAGTCCCACAACCCAATGCCGCCCGCTTCCAGGGCGCGATGCAGCAACGGTTCGTTTTCACCAAACGGAACCTTTGTCAAGCGAGCGATACGTGACTCTGACACCCAACCTCCCTGCATGTGGCGTACCCATGCGCCACGCACGGTCGGCGCGACGTACAGCCACACGGGTCCATAAGACGGCCTTATCAGCCGCAATCGTATTAGACAGCGATGGTATCGTCATTTGTCATATTCGTGAAGCAAATCAACGTGCCTGATCCTACCTGCGTGGGTGGGTTCTTTGACGATTAGTCTGTGTCGTAACCAGCAGTTATCGTTGCGAAACAGGAGTGCCTTCCGTAGTCGTATAGTTGACTGACCGGTCAGTCGGGAATACTATCGGTGTCCAATTCAAGCCCGTATGGCCCGTTCGCCGTGTTCCTGGAAGGGATCGCCATGTATACCCAAGCACTAGATTTACCCGCAAACGAAGCAGAGCAAGCCGCTGCGCGCGCCGCAGGCGCGTCCGCAGCCGAAGCGAATTTCCTTGCGCGTATCGCCCGCGACGAAAAAATCGAGCCGCAGGACGAAATGCCCGAGGCGTACCGGAA
>JAYWAQ010000488.1:0-4241 GCA_043782305.1 Burkholderiales bacterium | reverse complement strand
CTGCGCAAATTTGGCAACAGCAGCGCCTAGTCTCTCATTGAATTGAAAATGGAATAGGAGGAACCGTGACAACGCAAGCAACTCAAAAAATAGAAGCACTGGAAAGCGGCGACGATCATCCGCCCGAGGGTTTTCGTGCGGTTGATGCGGGTAGCGGTTACGCCAGTCGCAACGCACGTTTTTATGCGAAATGGCGGGATGATCGCTTGCTGCTGGGCTTCCGCGTCACGCAGCATCACACCAATCTGCGCAACGTGTTGCACGGCGGCATGCTCGCCACGTTTGCCGATACCGTGTTGCCGTATGCGGCGATGTATCAAGCGTTGAAGGGGCGCCACTTTCTGCCCACGATCAGCCTTCAAATCGACTACCTCGCGCCTGCCGCCATTGGCGCGTGGGTGCAAGGTCAGGCCGATGTTTTGCGCACGACGCGCAATATGGTTTTCATGCAGGGTTTGGTAACGGCCGACGACGTCGCTATCGCTCGGCTGAGTGGCATTTTCAAGCTTGGGGCTGCTGCCGGTGAGCCGGTTCGCGATTTCTTCAAGATCATGACGCAATGAGCCGCCGGTAGTTCGGCGCTCATACCGTACTAACATCTTCGCTTCTGTGTTTCGACTAGGGACTGACATGCTGCTTGTCGCTCAAATACTCGCTGCCATCGTGCTGTTGCTGCATGTGTATTTCGTGTTGCTGGAAACCGTGCTCTACCGGACACGCGGCTACAAAGTTTTTGGAATCCCGAAAGCGCAGATGGAAAGCCGCGCCTCGGCGATGTCCAATCAGGGTTGCTACAACGGATTTCTGGTCGCAGCCATAGCGCTGGGGTTGTTCTACCCCGACGCCGCGATTGCGCGCGCTTTCATGGTCTACGGGCTCGTGTGCGTCGTGGTTGCGGGTGTTTGGGGTGCGGTCACAGTTTCGAAGCGCATTCTCGTCGTTCAGGCGCTGCCAGCTGTGCTTGCACTGGTCGCGTTTTCTGTCGCAAAAGCCTGATCGAGCAGGGGCAAAATAGTCAACAGCTTTTATTGAGAAGTCTCGATTTAATAAGGGCTAAAGCCCGATTTATCCATAAATCGACTTTTGAAGTTTTGTCCTTCCAGCCGTGTGCGACGTGGGCAGTTGGGTAAAGCTGATCCGCTAAATTCACATTCCAAAGCGCTATGCAAACCGTCCAAGTCAGCCTCGCTGATCGCCCGTATCCGATTCACATTGGACCATCGCTCATTGGCGATGCCGACGTGCTGGCGCCCTATGTGACGGGCACGATGATCGCCATCGTCACCAACGAAACGGTCGCGCCACTGTTCCTAGCTCGAGTCCGCGAATCGGTTCATGCGCTGGGCAAACAGGCGATCGAGATCGTGCTACGGGACGGCGAAGCTTACAAAACCGCGGCGTCGCTCGATCAGATTTATTCAGGAATGTTGTCCGCCAAATGCGACCGTAAAACGACGATCATTGCGCTGGGCGGCGGGGTGGTGGGTGATGTTGCCGGCTATGCGGCGGCAACCTACCAGCGCGGCATTCCTTTCGTGCAAATGCCAACGACTTTGCTAGCGCAGGTCGATTCGTCGGTGGGTGGCAAAACAGCGGTGAATCATCCGCTCGGCAAAAACATGATCGGCGCGTTCTATCAGCCGCAGGCAGTGCTTTCCGACACCGCCGCGCTCAAAAGTTTGCCACCGCGCGAATACGCGACGGGTTTGGCCGAAATCATCAAGCATGCCCTGGTTTTTGATGAGCCGCATCTGACCGAGCTTGAGCGCGACGTCGACAAATTGAACGCTCGCGACGACGAAACGCTGGCGCGTGTGATTGCCCATTCCTGTCGCATCAAGGCGGATGTGGTCAAGCGCGATGAGCGCGAAACGCTGGGGATTCGCGCACTGTTGAATCTCGGTCACACCTTCGGCCATGCCATCGAAACGGAGATGGGTTATGGCGCGTGGCTGCATGGCGAAGCGGTGGCTGCCGGATGCATACTCGCTGCGCAGCTCTCGCATGAACTGGGGCATTTGAGCGCGACTGACGTTGTTCGTGCAACGCGAATGTTCGCGGCAGTAAACCTGCCGATCAAACCGCCGTCAACGAACGCAGGCAAGCTCGTGTCCCACATGCAGCGCGACAAGAAAAACGAGGGTGGCATCGTCACACTCGTACTGCTCAAAAAACTCGGCGAAGCGTATCTGGATCGTTCTGTTTCGGAGGCAGTGCTCACGACATTTATAGCGTCGAAAGTCGGGACATAACCTCACTCCAACCTCAATCGCTGCTTTGTACGTTTGTGTCTTTTTGGGCACACTCGGTCAAAAGCCATGCCAAACGGGCGCTTTTTGGCGATTTTGACATCCATGTGACAGGCTGTACGCCCCAAAATTGCGCTTGAGGCACCCAGTGTGGTGCACGCAACTCGAGTCCAATTAGGGGGAACCACATGAAAATTTCACGTTTGACGGCAACAAAAGCCGCTGCCGTTGCACTCGGCACGATCGCGCTTTCAGCACAAGCGCAAAACGCCAACGTCACGCTGTACGGCCTGATCGACGGGACGATCAGCACTGTCAACAACGCTGATGCCAAAGGCGGGCGCCTCGTAGGCTTTCGAACGCCGTGGTTCAGCGGCAGCCGTTGGGGCTTCGTCGGCAATGAAGATTTAGGTGGTGGTCTCAAAGCCATTTTCCGTCTTGAGAGCGAATTCGTACTTGGCAACGGCGCGCTCGATACGCCGGGCTTCCTGTTTATTCGTGACGCATGGGTTGGCCTCGAGAGCAATGTCTTTGGCAAGCTGACCATCGGTCGCCAGAACGCACTCGGCCGTGACTTCGCCGCCAATTATCTCGACCCGTACGGTGCGACCGAGTCTTCATTAAACGAAGGCGGCGGCACCAACACCAATAACTTCAAGCAACTGATTTTTTACGGCGGCAGCGCCACCGGTACGCGTCTCGACAACGGCATCGTGCTCAAAAAATCGTTCGGCCCTATCGTTGCTGGCATTGCGCATCAGTTCGGTGAAGTCGCGGGCGACAACAGCCGCAACACAACGCAAACTGCGGCGCTTGCCTTCAACGGTGGCTTATTCAACGCGGCTGGCTTTGTCACGCAGGCTAACGTCGCGAGCTTCAGGCATCGCACTGCGTCGATTGGCGGCAATGTGAACTTCGGAATGGTTCGCCTCAACGCGGGTTACTTCCATTACACCGCCGAGCAGCCCGTGGTCGGTCAGCGTAAGGACGACGCCTGGACGATCTCGACCAAGCTCGCGCCGCCAGGCCCGTTTGACTATGAACTCGGCTATCAGGAAATGAAAGCCACCAACGCGGGCTACAACGCCGCCGCAAGCAACACGTTGAACGCGTACGCCAGCACAGCTACCGTGACCAGAGCAGGCAGCGGTAGCCGCAAAACGATCTACGGATCGGTGTTCTATCACCTGTCCAAGCGCACTGAGCTCTACGTCGCGGCGGATCGTTTGAACACAACCAATGGCTACAAAGTCAGCGGCACCAACGGCTTCCCGAATCAGACCGAATTCGCCGTCGGTATCCGTACACGCTTCTAGCCAAACTTCCAGCCTGATCTCGTCAGGCTCCGCTCAGGCCGCAGTGGTGCAATACCCTGCGGCCTTTTTGTTTGCCCGCGATTGATGATTGTTGTTTGGCATCTGGTTTGAAATTTTCGAGAAACACTTTACTGCTGCTACTTCTCATCTGGGTGGTATCGTGGTTTGGCAGCATTGAGCTGCGCGGCCTGTTCATTCCCGATGAAGGACGATACGCCGAAATTCCGCGTGAAATGGTGGCGACCGGCGACTGGGTGACGCCGCGGTTAAACGACCTCAAATACTTTGATAAGCCCCCGTTGCAGTATTGGCTTACAGCTGCGTCGCTTGCGGCGTTTGGAGATGACGAGTGGACGGCCCGGCTGCCCACAGCGCTGCTGGGCTTTTTAGCGGTGCTGGCGACTGGATTCACGGCACGGCGGCTCTGGGGTAACGACGGCGCGATCTCCACCACCACGGTGCTCGGTAGCAGTTGGGCGTTTTATCTGGCTAGTCAGTATCTGACGCTCGACATGACACTAACCGCGTTTTTGACGACCGCACTTGGCTCGTTTTTGCTGGCACAAGAATCAGCTATTTCGCTACCGCGAAACCGACGGTTCTGGATGTGTGCGGCGTGGGCTTCATGCGCGCTTGCTGTGCTGAGCAAAGGGCTGATTGGCCTTGTGTTGCCGAC
>JAYWAQ010000487.1:0-4254 GCA_043782305.1 Burkholderiales bacterium | reverse complement strand
TCGGGAACGGGCCGAAATATTGATGCCGTTTGTCCGGCTTGCCGCGAAAAAATCGCAGCTGCGGATACGGGTCGCCACTGATGCACAGATACGGGTAGCTCTTGTCGTCGCGGAAGACGACGTTGTACTTCGGCTCCAGCGTTTTGATGAGATTGTTTTCAAGCAGCAGCGCCTCTGACTCCGAGCGCGTCACCGTCGTGTCGATCCGCTCTACCTGCGACACCATCATCGCGATCCGTGCGCTGTGGTCGTTCTTGACGAAATACGACGACACCCGGCTCTTCAAATTCTTCGCCTTGCCGACGTAGAGCACCACGTCCTCCGGCCCGATCATGCGGTAAACGCCGGGGCGCAGCGGGAGCGATTTCAGGGTGTCTTCGATGCTGGCGTTCATGTGGCGGCTGAGTATGCGATGGTCTTCAACTTATGGCTGAAGTCTATATTGCAATAGGGGAATTGGCCAAAAATGGTGAAAGTCGACTTTTTGACATTTGTGCGGCTAGCCCATGTGAATAGGGTGTTTCATGGAAAAGCTGCCTTGCCAATACGTACTCAACGGTTGCGTTGCGCCAATTGTCCCCAACGTCACTCATAACGATCACCAAAATGAGTAAAGACATGACCTCCTCAGCGCAACTCTATCGATTCGTGGCCGGCACTTTGATGCTGCTGTCGCTGTTGGCGGGCATTCCCGGCAGCCCGCTTTTTGTAAGCGCCTGGTGGCTTGCGCTCGCTGCGTTGGCGGGCGCGAATTTACTGCAAATCGTGTCGGCCTCTTCGCACCGTGCGCGAAGCCTGGCGCGCGCACACGATTTCAATTCCCGCCGCTAGGAGTTCAGCATGCATCTCGTCTGCCCCAAATGCGGCGCCATCAACCGCGTGCCCGACGAACGACTGGGCGATGGCCCGGTGTGCGGTACCTGCAAAGCGCCGCTGCTAGCCGCAGAGCCATTCGCCCTGACCGATGCGAGCTTTGCCAACTTCATCAGAAACAGCGACCTGCCGGTGGTCGTCGATTTTTGGGCGGCGTGGTGCGGCCCGTGCAAGATGATGGGGCCGCAATTTGCCGACGCTGCAACGCGTCTGCCACGGGTGCGATTCGCCAAAGTCGACACCGAAGCAGCAACGCAGACCGCCGCGCAATTTGCGATCCGCAGCATTCCCACACTCGTCATGTTCAAAGGCGGAAAAGAAATCGCGCGACAGTCCGGTGCGATGCAATCTAGCCAGATCGCAGCGTGGATTACGTCGCAAAAGGGCTAACGGGCTGACGCAGGCAGCCGATTAGAGCCGCCGCCCGGCGAGTTTTTTGCGCATGCGCTCCCATTTGCGCGACAGGCTGGGCTCAGGCTCCGGCTTCCAGCGATCCAGTATTTCAATCAGCCCCGGGCGATCATTGCACGGCAAGACCACGTCGCAGCCGCCTTGTACCGCGGCTTCGCAGCGAGCCGTTAAATCGCCGACAGCATGTGCGGCGACCATGCCCAAATCATCGGTGAAGATGACGCCCTTGAAGTGCAGTTTGTGCCGCAAAATTTCCTGCAACCAGTAGGGCGAGAAGCCCGCAAGCTGCGGATCAATGTTGGGGAAGATGAGATGTGCGGCCATGATGCCGTCGATTCCGGCGGCGACGAGCTCGCGGAAGGGAATGAGGTCGGCCGCAAGCACCGTTGCGAAATCGCGGTCGTCGGTCGGGCGCTCCCAGTGGGTGTCACCCTTGACGTAGCCGTGGCCGGGAAAGTGCTTTCCGACCGCCGCCATTCCTTCAGCGCGCAAGCCCTGCATGACGGCGGTGGCGAGCGCTGCGGCGGCGCCCGGATCACGATGGAAGGCGCGATGACCGATGACGGTAGATTCGCCGTAGTCGAGATCGAGCACCGGCGCGAAGGTAAAGTCGATGCCAACCTCGCCGAGCTCGTGCCCAATCGTGAAACCAACCTCGAATGCGCGTGCTCGCGCCGACGGTGGATGCGTTGACCACAGGTCGCCAATGGAGCGCATAGACTGAATTTCAGTGAAGCCTTCGCGGAAGCGCTGCACACGGCCGCCCTCGTGATCGACAGCGATCAGCAGTTGCGGCTCGCGCAACGCTTTGATTTCTTTTGACAGCGCGGCGAGTTGTGTTTTATCCGTGAAATTTCGCGCGAAATAAATCACGCCTCCGATCAGTGGATGACAAAGAACTTCGCGATCTTCAGCGGTGAGTTCCACGCCTTCAATCGAAGTCATGATCGGGCCGAGAGGGAGTCTTTTTCCGGTTACGGATTTACGTGGCATTCGTTGGCTCCTGGCCGGTGGATTGGTTATTTTTCACGCTTTTTCGATCTCGGTTTTCAAATTCGCTTCTCAAACTCAGTTTTCAAAAACCGCAAAAGCAATGGCGTGTTCGCGTTCATCGGAAATGCTGAGATGTGTCTGGGTGACGCCCATCGATTTCAGGTGGGCCTGCACGACGGGTATAAGATCGAAAAACGGGCGTCCCAGCGCATCATGTCCGACACCGATGCCGGAGAGCGTCAGCGGCACGAGTATGCCGGTTCCTGCGGCTTTTCCAAACGCTTCCTTGGCCGCCCAGCGCTTGGCGAGCCAGGGTCCGGGCACCTTGACCGCGTCGAACTCGGCAAGCTCGGACTCGCTCAACAGCTGCTTTGCGAACGCTGCGCCCTGCCGTTCGTAAGTTGCGCTGATGCGCGCGATGGAGACGATGTCGGTGCCGATACCGATGATCATGTTTTGTCCAGTGTGAGTGCCACAGCTTTGCGTGCCGGCTTCGCGGGTCTCACGTCCAAGCGTTCCGCCAGCAAGCGCAAATCGTGCATCACGTCCGAAGTTTTCACCTTGCGTTGTTCGAGATGAAAGTTGATAATCGCGCGCACGAAGTCGCGCGCTTCGGCGGCGATGGCGGAACTCTCGAAACGCCCGCGACCCAGCGCAAGCAATGCTTCGCCGTGAACAATCGGTCCGAAACCGTTACCGGTTTCACTAGGCCCGGAAAGCGGGTCGTAGCGGTATAGCGTTTCAGCGACCAGCGGCTTGTCGGTTCTCACATCGCGTATCAGTTGCAAACCGTAGCCCATTTCGGCCAATAAGCTCGTCTCGAATTCACGCAGTATGGCGCTGTGCTCATGGCTTTCCGCAAGAGTCAGCAACGTAGCGGCGTAGCTCTCAAAAAGCTCGGGATGCGGGTCTTCTCGCGGCAAAAGCTTGATCAGCAATTCGTTCAAATACATGCCACACATCAGCGCTTGCCCGGTCAGCCACGGCTGGCCGGGTAACCACTGCGCTTGCGTCAATGTTTTCACTTCACCGCGACCGCTAAAAATCACCTCAACAGGTTGCAAGGAAAGCAACGCGCCGCGAATGTTTGATGCAGGACGTTTTGCTCCTTTTGCCACCGCCGCCATGCGTCCGCTGTCAACCGTGAAGAGATCGACAATCAGGCTCGATTCTTTGTACGCATAACTATGCAGTACGAAGGCGCGTTGCGGGGCAGATTTTTTGGCTTGAACGGCCACGATTTAGCTATGAGCTGTCTTGTCAGTTTGTGGGAGTGTTTTTACCGCGACAAACGCCGGCAGGAACGAATCCCGGTAGAACCGCTCCCACAACGACAGATCGCTAGGTAATCCCCAGATCACGCAGCACAATCGCGTTCTCCGCCCAACCGCTCTTGACCTTGACGAACAGCTCAAGATACACCGGGCCATTGAAGAGTTTTTGCATGTCCATTCGTGCCTCGGTACCGATTCGCTTTAAGAGCTCGCCGCCTGCGCCGATGATGATGGGCTTCTGCGAATCTTTGTCGACCAAAATCGCAGCGAAAATGCGGCGCAAATTGCCTTCCTGCTCGAATTTGTCGATCATCACGGCGGCGCGATACGGCAGCTCGTCGCCGGTCAGGCGAAAGATCTTTTCGCGAATGATTTCAGCGGCCATGTAGCGTTCGGGCTTGTCGGTCAAGTCGTCGGCATCGTACATCGGCTCTGCCACAGGCAAGAGTTTTTCGATCTCGGCAAGCAACTCGCTGGTTTGCGTGCCTTTGCTGGCGGCGACCGGCACGACTGACGCAAACGTGCGAGCGGCGGATAACTCGGTGACGGCAGCTATCAATTCGCTACGATCCTTGATCAAGTCCACTTTGTTCGGCACAGCGATGATCGGCACAGTGTCAGGAATGAGTTCAAGTACCGCACGATCAGCGGTCGATAAATGGGTCGCGTCCCACAACCACAGCACCACATCCACTTCCGTCAA
>JAYWAQ010000486.1:0-4255 GCA_043782305.1 Burkholderiales bacterium | reverse complement strand
TCGTCAACCCGTCGATTGGCGAGATGTTGGAGAGCGAAAGACGCAGCTTGGCGAGCGAGTTGACCGTCCACAGGGCGTAGGCGTCATAAACACGCTTGGTAGAAATTTTTTGCAATTGCGTATCGCTCTGTTGCGTCGTGTAGGCAGGTGTCCAGGCGATATTGCCGCCCACTGAGACCGGTAGATTGCGGAATTTGTAGTCAGCGCCCAGATTGCCCGAAGCACGAGGCTGCTGATCAATGCGGTTGTAAGGCCCCATGATCGATGCCACCTTTGAGTCGTAGATGCTCAGGTTGAAGCGCAGATTGAGCGGAATTGCGTCTTCGATGAGCTCCTTCAACTGGAATTTCGCGTCAAACTCGATGCCCTTGGTGATTGCCTTGCCGATATTCTGCGGACGGCTGACATAACGATCTGCGGGAGCCCACGAAACGTTCTCAAGCGCCGTGACGTTGCGAATCAAATCCTTGATGTCGCGCACGAACAGATTCACCGACATCACGCCACCGGATTTGAGGTAGCGCTCGAACGCCAGATCAATTCCATTGGCGCGCTCAGGTTTGAGGCTCGGGTTGCCCGCACGATCCGGCGAGATAGCGGTGTTCGCGCCGGGCACGGGATAGAGCGTGTTCAACGAAGGACGCGAGCTCAACTGCGCTACGTTCGGCGCGCGGTAGCTTTGCGTCAGACTCAGACGCAGCTGATCACGCGAAGGCGCGGCAAAACGCCACACCAGATGCGCCAGCGGCGTCAACACTTTGCTGGTGTTGGTAAATGTGTCCTGCGCATTGCTGCTCGACGTTCTGATCGTCTCGTAGCGCAGACCCGCGTTGGCGGCCCATTGCGGATTGATGTCCCATTCGTCCTGAACGTAGGCGGCGAATCGTCGCGTGGTGACATTAAACTCCGAGCCGAGCTCAGCCAGCTGCTGAACGCCGTTGAGGAGCGTCACTGACGTCTCACTGCGCGCCAGATTTTCGATGTCCCAGCCCGCCGTGACCGAATGCGTGCCACCGCCAAAACTGCGAATCAGTTTGCCGTTCGTGCTCCACGACAAGTCGCGCACGTCGCCACGGCTCGTTTGCAACAGGCTGCGTGCGCGGTCGCTGGCGAATTGCTCTGACACCGAATCCGTGTTCGACCAGAACTTGCCAATGCCGCCGCGAATTTCGTAGCGCGTGTCGGCGTCAAATCGCTTGTTCAGATTGAGATTGATACGCCCGACATCAAAACGACCGACGAACGAGCCAGCACGCGTCGCATACGGCGATGGCGTCGAACCAAACGGCTGATCGAGCGTGCCGCTGGAGTGATTCTCAGCGGTGTTATGAGCAAGAAAGGTTTGCACACCAAGCTGCTCGGCGTTACCCAGACGCCACTGCATGCGACCGTTCAGAACGAAGTTTTCACGCTCGGCGTTGGTTCGACCAAAACTGTATTGCTCCAGTGTCCTGGAATTGGTGAGCAAATCTTCATAAATCGTGTGCGACGCATCGTCGGTAAGCTGATGCGTAAATGTGGTCGACGCCGACACGGTGAAAGTGCCGGTTTCACCCAGGGTGCCGTTTTGCGTCCATGAGGCGTTCGGCGAATACTTTTGGCGCTCTTCCTGAACACCAATTTTGATGTCGTTATTGGTTTGTCGCAGCGGTTCGCGCAGGATGATGTTGATGGTTCCGGCAATCGCACGCGCACCGGTTTCGGCGGTTGGTGCGCGAAGAATCTCAATGCGCTCGACCTGATCCGGCGTGATTTGCTCCACGGAAAAGCCAGGCGGAATGCGTTGCCCATCGAGCAGGATTTGCGTGAATCCGCCACCCATGCCGCGCATCATGGGTGCACCGGGTCGTCCTGGTCGGCCGCCCGTTGTCACGCCGGGCAAACGACGCATCGCTTCGCCGAGATTGCTGTCGCCGTACTGCTCCAGATCTTCACGCGTAATGATGATTTTTGCGGCGCTGGAATTGCGGCGTTCTTCGGTGGCGCTGTTTTTACCCGTGATTTCGACAGCTTCGACGCGCTGCGCTCGCGTGCCCGGCTGAGCGGCGGGCGCTGGCGCGGATGCCTCGGCGGGCGCGTCAGCAGCGGTCGCTGCTGGCGATGGGGGAGGCGAAGGTGGCGTTTGAGCGACGGCACTGATCGCGGGAAAGAAGACGCAGGCGATGCCGAGCGGCAACGCTCGTCGGGCAAAAGAAGGCATGAAGAAACTTTGATTGACAGACGACGAAGACATCCCCGTCAACGGCGCGATACATTTCCGATTTTAGGGTGCGCTTGCCTCACCCGGTCAGGCGCACATAACAATTTGTAAAACAGGCGAGACCGAACGCTAATCCGGCGCGCCGAGCACCAAAGTTACCGTGATGGGCGACGTAGTGAAGTCATAGGCGCGCTGAATGACTTTGAAAAAAACAGGTGGCTCATCCAGCGTCACCCGCATCAAGTCGCCGACCTGTGGCATCGTCATGCCCTGATCCGCATTGGTGGAGAACGTGAACTCAGTGCTGTGAATGAGTTTTTGGGCAGTGGGGGTTAGCGTGAGTTTTAGTTCCATATATTTCTCCGTAGAACGCGCCGCTAACTGCGCAACCAAACTTGCGTTTCATCCAGCGCCAACGCAAACCGCCGCATCAATTCCGCAATCTCCGGTTCGGTAATGATGAGCGGTGGACTGAACGCGATGATGTCGCCGCCCATTGCCCGCAGGATGAGCCCATGCTCCTGCGCACGACGCACAAGGTAGGCACCAACCCCGCGCTTTGGGTCGAAGGGTTTGCGCAGTTTCGGGTCGTCGGCGAGTTCAACGGCGCCGATCAGGCCAACGCTTCGCACATCTCCGACGAGCGGATGGCTCACAAATTTCTGCAACCCGGCGGCAAAAGCAGGCGACACCGCACGAACGTGACTTACCAGATCGCGTTCTTCGTAGATCTTCAATGTCTCCAGCGCAATCGCGCAGCCGAGCGGATGGCCCGAGTACGTGTAGCCATGCCCGAACACGCCGACGCTCGCACTCGCGTCCGCGCAGGCCTGATAAATCTTGCCGCTCACATAGAGCGCCGAGAACGGCACATACGCCGACGTGATCATCTTGGCGGTTGTGAGCATGTCCGGCTCAAGGTGGTAAGTCTGAGAGCCAAACAAATTGCCCGTGCGGCCAAAGCCCGTGATGACTTCATCGGCGATGAACAGAATCTCGTATTTTTTGAGAATGGCCTGAATTTTTTCGAAATACGTCGACGGCGGAATGATCACGCCGCCGGCGCCCTGCACTGGCTCGGCGATGAATCCGCCCACCGTGTCTGGCCCTTCCGCCAGAATCAGCGCCTCCAGTTCGTCCGCAAGCCGAGTGGCGAATTGCTCCGAAGACTCGCCTTCTTTGGCGAACTGATACGGATGCGGACAGCCGGTACGCAAGACGCCCTCAATCGGCAAATCAAAATGCTGATGCATCGCTGGAATGCCCGACAAAGAGGCCGATGCGACCGTTACCCCGTGATAGCCCTTGACCCGTGCGATGATCTTTTTCTTCAGCGGTTTGCCGATGGCGTTGTGGTAGTAGTGAACGAGCTTGAACGCTGTGTCATTCGCCTCGGAGCCCGAGTTCGCGAAGATCACCCGACCCTCGCGCAGCGCCTGCGTCGGGGCGAGCGAAATCAGTTTTTCGCTGACCTCCGCGACCACGTTGTGCGCCTTGCCGGAGAACGAGTGGTAATAAGGCAACTTGTCCATCTGCCGCTTCGCGGCTTCCGCCAGACGCTTCTCGCTGAAACCCAGCGACGCGCACCACAAGCCCGCCATGCCCTCAATGTAGCGCTTGCCCGTATCGTCGATCACTTCGATCCCGTCACCCTCGACGATGATCAGCGGCGCGTCCTTCTCTATGGCACGCAGATTCGTGTACGGATGAAAGTGATTGGCGACGTCTTTGCGAGCCAATTCGCCGGCAAGTGGCGCGGAGACAGGTGCGTTCATGGGGATACAAATTAACGCTGTTTGAGAGGCCTGCATTATCGATGACAGCTACAACTTTTTTCTGAATCCCATTTTTCACAGGGGCGAAGCCCGATTTTTAATTAAAGTCGACTTCGTCAATTTATCGGGCTTAGCCCCCGATCAATGGTACTTCCAGCGAAAAGCCATTTCATTGTTTTTTTGAAATGCGAGCACCATCTTCCGCCACGCAGCAAGCAATTTTCGATCATCACTCAACATGATTTTCCCGTCCAAACCACGCGGCTGCCAATCGATGTCC
>JAYWAQ010000485.1:0-4267 GCA_043782305.1 Burkholderiales bacterium | reverse complement strand
TGCGATTACCGCTACAGTTTCAGGTTCGCCAATTCCTGCTTGAGCGCGACGACGTTGCGGCCATGAACGCGCAAGGTCTTTTCTAGCTGTTTCACGCGGTCAATGTATTTGGGCGAGCCGACGCCTTCGTCGGCCATTGGCAGCGGCTTGCCTTCGTTGAAGCTGCTGCGTGCTTCGTTCAACAACTTTTCTTCCGACGCCAACTCCTCGGCCAGCACCTGACGACGCGTACCGTCGCGGGTCTTCTGAGTG
The DNA here is from genome assembly GCA_043782305.1 of Burkholderiales bacterium. Taxonomy (GTDB): domain Bacteria; phylum Pseudomonadota; class Gammaproteobacteria; order Burkholderiales; family Casimicrobiaceae; genus Casimicrobium. Next base: position 4,015 of record JAYWAQ010000485.1, on the reverse strand, counting down.
CCTGCGTCAACCGATGCCATCGCGGTACCAGCGCTGGCGTTGTTGCTGGCGTTGACAGTGCGCCCGTTGATCGACGCCGCGCCTGGAGCAGCCTTGTTCTTGGCGGCTTTGTTGCCGGTGCCAATTTCGGAGAGTGTGTCGCCCGTGCTCATGCGGATCGCCCCGCGTTTCGGCTGGTTGGTGTATTCCACCGCGCCGGTCGCCGGGTCGACATATTTGTAAATTTCACCCTGCGCGGCAGCGGTGAACGCAAGTGCTGCCAACACGAGGGCGATTGAAACATTGGACTTCATAAAAGAAAGTGTATTCAAAACAGAGAGTTACAGCAATACAAAAGTAAAAAAGGCAGCCGAAGCTGCCTCTTTATGAGTCATCTCGCGCCGAAAGGTTTCAGCGCAGGATGATTTGCGCTGGTTAGAGCGAGTAGTACATGTCGAACTCAATCGGATGCGTCGTAGCGCGGAAACGCGTGACCTCTTCCATTTTGAGCGCGATGTACGCATCGATCATGTCGTTGCTAAACACGCCGCCACGGGTCAGAAACTCGCGGTCTTTATCCAGATATTCCAGCGCCTGATCGAGTGACGAGCACACGGTCGGGATCTTGGCATCTTCCTCTGGCGACAGGTCATAGAGGTTTTTGTCAGACGGCTCGCCCGGATGGATCTTGTTCTGGATGCCGTCCATACCGGCCATCAGCATGGCGGAGAAGGCGAGGTAGCTGTTGGCCAAAGGATCCGGGAAGCGGACTTCAATACGGCGGGCCTTGTCGGACTGCACGTAAGGAATACGGATCGAAGCGGAACGGTTCCGCGCCGAGTAAGCGAGTTTGACCGGGGCTTCGAAATGCGGAACCAGACGCTTGTACGAGTTGGTGCCGGGGTTTGTAATGGCGTTCAGGGCGCGTGCGTGCTTGATGATGCCGCCGATATAGTACAGCGCCATTTCCGACAAACCTGCATAGCCGTTGCCCGCGAACAGGTTCTTGCCGTCTTTCCAGACCGACTGGTGAACGTGCATGCCGGAGCCGTTGTCGCCAACGATAGGCTTCGGCATGAAAGTCGCCGTTTTTCCGTAAAGCGCTGCGGTGTTCCACACGGCGTATTTCAGGAGCTGAGTCCAGTCAGCGCGCTGAACCAGCGAGCTGAAACGGGTGCCGATTTCGCACTGGCCGGCGTTCGCTACTTCGTGGTGAAACACTTCCACCGGAACGCCCATTTCTTTGGCGGCGAGCACCATGGCGTTCCTGATGTCCTGCAGCTGGTCGACCGGAGGCACAGGGAAGTAGCCGCCTTTAACTGTGGGCCGATGACCCTTGTTGCCGCCTTCGTGCTTGGCGTCGGATTCCCACGCGGCTTCTTCCGAGTAGATCTTCGAATACGAACCGGACATGTCCGTTTTCCACTCGACCGAGTCAAAAATGAAAAATTCGGGTTCCGGGCCGAAGTAGGCCACGTCGCCAATGCCGCTTGATTTGAGGTAGGCCTCAGCGCGCCATGCGAGCGAGCGTGGATCGCGGTCGTAGCCCTTGCCAGTGGATGGCTCGATCACGTCGCAGGTGATGTTGAGCGTCGTCTCTTCGATGAACGGATCGATCACTGCCGTGTTCGGGTCCGGCATCAGCAGCATGTCGGAGGCCTCGATGCCCTTCCAGCCGGCGATGGACGAGCCGTCGAAGGCGTGGCCTTCGGTGAATTTGGCCGCATCGAAATGATCTTCCGGCACTTGAACGTGCTGCTCTTTACCGCGGAAATCGGTGAAGCGGAGGTCAACGAATTTGATCTCTTCGTCTTTAATTTTCTTGAGTACGTCGGCGCCTGTGGCCATGCAGTGTCTCCTGGTGCTGAAAGGTGGGTTTAGGTCGGGTGTATCGGCGAATTCGACAATGACCAAATCATGGATTTGATCGCTGGATGCACCGCAAGATGCAGAAAACATGCCATCAAGCAGGCGCGGCAACAGTAATGGTAATGCTAGAGGCTGACAGGTGTTTGCGGGTGTTCAAAAAGCGGTGCGGGCGGGGATTCCGCGAGGCCTTCGACAACTGATGTGGGTTCTAGGTGGGGCGTCTTAGGGTTGAATTCTGTAATGTTGCTGATGTTGCGCCTTTTTTTGGTGCTAAACAGATACATTTATCCTATGCACCAATTGAGGGCGTTTCAGCGTTCGGTTCTGAATTGGTGCATGCGGTCGAACAACATTTCACTAAAACGTAGACTGAACGTGGGAAGAAGCTCAATTGAATCAATAGTCGACATAGAGGCTTTTAAGTCAGTAGCCCAAATAAAACGGTGCATTCACGCAAAAGCTGCTAGCCGAGAGTTGTCTGCAAAATCATGCGTATCGAAACGACGAAGCACTTCAAACCCGTTCCTTTCCAGAAGCGTACTGAAGCCTAAATACGAATCGTTCGCGTTGTTGTTATATAATAGCTTCTCCTGTAACGCGTTGCTGCGCCATTTTCTGGCGGCCCATCGCGCAATCTTTTCCGATGAAAGTCAGCCTTTTTATGACAATGAACCGCTCAATCCTCCTCAGCACGTTTGCGCTCGCTATGGCCGCGTTGGCCGCGCTCGCCCCGATTCAGGCCAGTTTCGCGCAGGAGCAGGTCGTCAATATTTATTCGGCGCGACATTATCCCGGTGACGACTTGCTCTACAACGGGTTCACCAAGGCGACGGGCGTCAAAATCAATCGCGTCGATGCTGACGACGCGGGCATTCTTCAGCGGCTCAAGGCGGAGGGTTCGGCCTCGCCGGCAGACGTGATCCTTCTGGTCGATGCTGCGCGATTGTGGCGGGCGGAAACGGATGGATTATTCGCACCGGTCAAATCACCTGTGCTCGACGCAGCGATCCCCGCGCAGCTGCGCGCGAAAGTGGGCCCGGACGGTACGCCGTGGTTTGGTTTCAGCACCCGCGCTCGGGTCGTCGTCTACAACAAGCTGCGCATCAAGCGTGACGATGTAGACACCTACGAGGAGCTGGGCGACGCCAAAAACAAGGGCCAGCTCTGCACCCGCTCCGGCTCGCACCCGTACAACCTGAGCCTGTTCGGCGCGGTCACCGAGCATCTGGGCGACAAGGCAGCCGAGGCCTGGCTCGCCGGAATGGTGGCCAACATGGCGCGCGCGCCTAAGGGCGGCGACTCCGATCAAATCAAGGCCGTGGCGTCCGGCGAGTGCGGCGTAGCGATCAGCAATACCTACTACATTGCCCGCATGCTGCGCTCAAGCAATCCTGAAGATCAGGCTGCGATTGAAAAAGTCGGCATCGTGTTTCCGAATCAGAACAGCTGGGGCACACATGTGAATATCGCCGGTGGTGGCATGGCGAAGCACGCTAAAAACGCCGCCAATGCGGTGAAATTTCTGGAATATCTGGCGAGTGCCGAGGCGCAGAATTATTTTGCCAACGGCAACAACGAATGGCCTGTCGTGACGACCGTCAAGTTCAATAACCCCGCGTTGCAAACCATGACCGGCGGCGCCAGTTTCAAGAGCGAGACGATTCCAGTTTCGGTGATTGGCATGAATCAGGTCAAGGTTCAGCAGATGCTTGATCGCGTGGGCTACAAATAGATCGGAAGCTGGCCGTTGTTAACGCTTACGTTCACCTAAAGATCGACTGAGCAAAAACACCGGAACAAGCCCCGCTGCTACCAGTGCGAGACACGGCAGTGCGGCCTCTCCCAGTCGCTCATCGCGGGCGAGCTGATACGCCATGACGGCTAGCGTGTCATGATTAAACGGGCGGAGCACCAGCGTCGCGGGTAGCTCTTTCATCACGTCGACAAACACCAGAAGCCCCGCCACGAGCGTTGATCGCCGCAACAGCGGCCAGTGCACGCGCGCGAGCAATTTGAATCCCGTTACGCCCAGCGTTTGCGCCGTTTCATCCATGCTTCTGGGAATTCGGCTGTAGCCGCTCTGCACCGATTGCAGTGCAACCGCACAAAAGCGCACCAGATACGCCCAGAGCACGCCAGCGATGGTCGCGGTCAAAAAATAACCCAC
>JAYWAQ010000484.1:0-11758 GCA_043782305.1 Burkholderiales bacterium | reverse complement strand
CGCAAGCGGCGATTCGTACCCTGGTGGCCAAGGCGCGCAAAGTGGCCGACTGGCAGGCGGATATGTTGCCAAGAGCCATGACCGAGGCGCTGGGTCTTCCCGACTGGCGTGCTGCACTCGATGTGCTGCACGCGCCGTCGAATGCAGAGCCCGTCATTCCGCTGGAAACGCGTACCCATCCGGCGTGGCGACGAATCAAGTTTGACGAGTTGCTCGCCCAGCAGCTCGCCCTTCGCGACGCGAAATCGTTGCGCTCAGAGGAGGCTGCTCCCAGACTGCATCCCACGGGTTTGATCACCACACTGTTGCGCCGACGCTTACCGTTCAAACTCACGGCGCCGCAAGAGCGTGCGTTGTCAGAGGCGCTGCACGACATGCAACGGGCTGCGCCCATGACGCGCCTGCTGCAGGGCGATGTTGGCAGCGGCAAAACCGTCGTCGCCGCGCTTGCCGCGCTGGTTGCAGTTGAGGCTGGTTGGCAGGTTGCCTTTATGGCGCCCACGGAGCTGTTGGCCGAGCAACACTTCAACAAACTTTCCCACTGGCTCGCTGAGCTGCCGATCAAGCTTACTTGGCTCACAGGTTCCCTGCCTGCGGCGGAGATGCGGGCGGCGCATGCGGCATGCAAAAGTGGTGAAGCAAATATCGTGATCGGTACTCACGCGCTGTTTCAAAAGAAGGTGTCGTTTGCGCGGTTGGGGTTGGTCGTGGTGGATGAACAGCACCGGTTCGGCGTTGAGCAGCGTTTGCAGTTACGACAACGCGGACAGCGGGACAGCGAGCGGCAGCCTGCGCCACACACACTTATGATGAGCGCCACGCCGATCCCGCGTTCGCTCGCAATGAGCTACTACGCTGACCTCGACGTGTCGGTCATCGACGAGCTGCCCGGCGGACGACAACCGATCGCGACCAAACTCGTCAGCGAAGCGCGTCGTGGCGAAATCGTGCGACGCATCTACGAAGTTGCGCAACAAGGCGCTCAGGCCTACTGGGTTTGTCCGTTGATCGAAGAAAGCGAGAAGCTTGCCGAGCAGGATGTGCAGCTGCAAGACGCCACAGCGCTGCACGCCGACCTCGTCGCGCTGATGCCGAACGTGAAAGTCGAGCTATTGCACGGCCGCATGAAAGCCGATGAAAAGGCGGCAATCATGAAGGAGTTCGCCACGAATCGCATTCAGGTTTTGGTGGCGACGACGGTGATTGAAGTTGGCGTTGACGTGCCCAATGCAAGCTGGATGGTGATTGAGCATGCGGAGCGCTTCGGTCTTGCGCAACTGCACCAACTCAGGGGCCGCGTCGGGCGCGGAAGCGTCGCCTCCACGTGCATACTAATCTTCGCAGGGAAGCTCTCCGATACCGCCAAACAGCGCCTGAAGGTCATCTACGAAAACACCGACGGCTTCATCATCGCCCGCGAAGATTTGCGCATTCGCGGGCCAGGTGAATTGCTCGGGCCGAGACAGTCGGGATTGCCGTCATTGCGTTACGCGAATATTGAGGAAGACATCGATCTGGTTGAGGCAGCGCGCGACGCGGCGACAAAACTTGAAAACGATTCATCGTTCAATCGAGTCGCATTTGTCGACCGATGGATTAAACAGCGCGCAGAGTTCGCGAAGGCTTAGTCCGCTCTCTACAGCACGTGCAGATGCGCCGCCGTCGCGCCGTGAACCGCTTGCAATGGAATATTTTGATCAAACGTGATTAGCGCTCCGTCGTGTTTGACCGCGAGCGCGAGCAGATAGAGATCGGTGATCTGGTTGTGTCCGTGGACACGCGTGAAGTCCACAGCCGAGTCGTCACGCAGCGACACGTCGTCCGGCCAAAACTCGTGATTAAGTGTTGCGCACGCATGCACCAGTTGCTGGCGCACTGCCATGATTCCCAATGCGCCGCGCCGCCCGTAACTCGGCAGGTTGAGCACGCGAAACACACCGTTCTCGACCAGCGGACAAGTTGCGATTTTGATGCCGGGCGTCTCGATCAGCGCATTGGCTCGCGATGACGCAACGTGCGCATCATCAAACAAAGCGACCCACACGTTAACGTCAAGCAGCACTCGCGTCGGCGGCGACGACTGTTTCGTCGCAAGATATCTTGCATCCGGTTCACGAACTGCGTGGGAACGAACCGCGCCCGAAAGCGCAGTCTTCAGCGTCGACATCCTAAATGCCTTCGCGTTCCATCAGCTCCCGAACATGATCAATAGTGATCACTTCGTCGCGTGCTGGCAGCATGGCGAATCTCCCGCGAAGCGACGCTGCGGCAATGGTTGGTTGCGCCTGCACTTGTGCGCCGGTGCGAATGAGCGCAGACACGGCGTCGCCCAACGAAAGTTGTTGCCGCATGGCGTAGTGTTTGGCGACATGCAGCGCGTCTTCTGAAAGATTGAGTGTGGTTCGCATAGTCGCCTTGGTCGGTTTAGGCCGACGTTACGTAAGACTTCAGAATGCATCTTATCATCAATATGATGCGGATGCATCATATTGATGTTGAATAGTTATCAAGAGTGATCCGACTAGCTGGAGGCGTCGTCCGCCTGCCGCAAAAGAACAGGCCAGCATGAGGGGCGACGGAGTTCAAACGGCCTAGAATCAACCCCAATGTTTCTTTAGCCACGCCGACCCGCTCCCTCGCCCTTTTTGGGCGATAGCTGTGTTACGCGTGGCTTTTTCGTTTCTAGAGCCCCCATGAAAGACACTTTCCGCATCAAGCTTGAACAACTTTCGCGCCGACAGGTCGAGGTGGAGAGCTTGCTGTCTGACCCGTCGGTCACCAATGACATGAATCGCTTTCGGGCGCTGTCGCGCGAGAGGAGTGACATCGAACCAATCTCTGCGTTGTTTGCGCAGTTTCAGGCGCGCGAGGCCGATCTGGTGGGAGCGCAGGAGATGCTGGCCGATCCGGAAATGAAGGAGATGGCGCAGGAAGAAATCGATACTGCTAAGGCGGACATTGAGCGCATTGAAAAGGATTTGACACTGGGGCTGCTCCCCAAAGACCCGGCCGACGAGCGAAATATCTTTCTTGAAATTCGCGCAGGAACGGGCGGAGATGAATCGGCGCTGTTCGCGGGGGATTTGCTGCGTATGTACACGCGATTTGCCGAGCGGCAGCGCTGGCAGGTGGAGATTGTGTCGGCCAGTGAAAGCGAGCTTGGCGGTTATCGCGAGGTCATCGCACGCATAATCGGTCAGGGCGCGTACTCAAAAATGAAGTTTGAATCGGGCACGCATCGCGTGCAGCGCGTGCCGGTCACCGAGGCGCAGGGCCGCATCCACACGAGCGCCTGCACCGTGGCGATCCTGCCCGAAGCCGATCCGGTGAAAGACATCACGATCAATCCGTCGGACCTGCGTATCGACACCTTCCGCGCGTCTGGTGCGGGTGGTCAACACATTAACAAGACCGATTCGGCAGTGCGCATTGTGCACATTCCGACTGGTGTCGTGGTTGAATGTCAGGACGGGCGTTCGCAGCATCAGAACAAGGCGCGCGCGATGGAAGTGCTGGCCTCGCGCCTCCTGGAGCGTGAACGCGCCGCGGCGCATGCGAAGGAGGCCGGGCTGCGTAAGTCTCTGGTCGGTTCGGGCGACCGCAGTGAGCGCATCCGCACCTACAATTTTCCGCAGGGCCGGATGACCGATCATCGCATCAATCTGACGCTCTATAAGCTCGATTTCATTATGGACGGCGACATTGGCGACATGGTCGACGCGCTGATTTCCGAGCATCAGGCGGAGCAAATGTCCTTGATGGAAGGAGCAACTGCATGACCAGTTTCAATCAAAAGCTACAGGCTGCCTGGCAAAAATCCCGGTCGCTCGTCTGCGTGGGGCTCGACCCCGAGAAGAAGCGTTTGCCGGAACGTTTGTTCAATCGTCCTGATGCAATTTTTGCGTTCAACAAAGCGATCATCGACGCGACGCACGATATCGTCTGCGCCTACAAACCGCAGTTCGCTCATTACGCCGCCATCGCTGCCGAAGACCAGCTTGCGGCGACGATTGATTACATCCATGATCGCTATCCGCATGTGCCGGTGATTCTTGACGCGAAACGCGGCGACGTGGGCAGTACGGCGGAGTTCTACGCCGTAGAGGCGTTTGAACGTTATCGTGCCGACGCGGTGACCGTGAACCCCTACCTCGGTGGCGATTCGATCGCGCCGTTCACGAAATATTCCGACAAGGGCGTGATCCTGCTCTGCCGCACTTCGAACGAAGGTGGGGCCGATTTGCAGGAGCAGATGATCGATGGAGAACCCCTGTACTTGCGTGTCGCGAAGCTCGCGGCCAACGAGTGGAACGGCAACCACAACGTGAGCCTCGTGGTCGGCGCGACCGTGCCGCAGGTGATTGCCGATGTGCGCAAAGTCGTCGGCGACATGCCGCTCCTGGTGCCCGGCGTCGGCGCGCAGGGCGGTGACATGAAAGCAACGGTCGCGGTCGGTCGCGACAGCAAGGGCACGGGCCTCATCATCAACGCTTCGCGCTCGGTGATCTACGCCAGTAGCGGCGACGATTTTGCGCACGCCGCGCGCGGTGTTGTTGAGCAGATGATTGAAGACGGCGCGATGCCTTGAGGCTGGCGTTTGAATCAGCAACTTGTTTATGCAACGACCGCTATATTGGGGCTGATGCGCGCTTTTGCAGAAAGTCGACTTCAGTCGATTTCCGCCACTTTCCCCTGTGTGGACGGGTTCGTGGCGAAAAGTCGTAACGATTGGGCTACGAAAAAGCTCGTGTGCAGTCGGTGAATATCCGCAAACTCATCACTTCTCTGGTCGCGTTGCCGCTGCCACGCGCCGAAGTTCGCATGCTGGTGAGCCATGTTTTGCAACGTGATACGGCCTGGCTGGTGGCCCACGACGACGACATCGCTTCGCCCGAGGAGCAGCGGAGAATTGAGTCGCTCGCAGCAAAACGTGCGCAGGGCGAACCGATGGCTTACCTGCTCGGAGAGCGCGAATTTTTCGGTCGCACATTTGCCTGCTCGCCCGCTGCATTGATCCCCCGCCCGGAGACAGAACATCTGGTGGAGCAGGCGCTCACACTCATCGAAGACACTGCCTGCCCCACAATTCTGGATGTTGGAACGGGTACCGGCTGCATCGCCATAACACTGAGTATGGAGCGCCCGAATGCGCAAGTCTCCGCACTTGACGTGTCAGCCGACGCACTTGAACTGGCGAAAAAAAACGCCGCACGTCTCGGTGCCAACAACATCAAATTCATCGAAAGCAACTGGTTTTCCGCCGTCGCAACCGATGCGAAATTCGACTTGATCGTTAGCAACCCGCCGTACATCGTGCCTGGGGACGCGCACCTAACGGAAGGCGATTTGCGTTTTGAACCGGCCATCGCGCTTGCCGATGCGGTCGACGGGCTGGAGAGTTACCGGCAACTGGCAAGCGGTGCCATCAGGCACTTGCAAGACGGTGGGTGGCTAATCGTTGAACATGGCTACGATCAGGGGGAATCGGTACCTGCGCTGCTGCGAAAAAACGGCTTCACCGACGTCAGCACACAACATGATCTGGCGGGGCATCCCCGCGTAACCGCGGCGCGCTGCTGGCGTCCTTAAGCAGAGACGCGAAAGCACATATCAGCTCAACTCATTAGGCTTGACCCATACCCAATCCGAGCCTTCGCTGATCAGGTCGCTCGCCTCATAGCGACGCTGCGAACCCTGCACTTCGTAGGTGACACCAGCCTGATAATCGGCAGCGCTCATGATCCAAGATGCACCCATGATCGGGCGACCAAAAAACGCACCCTTCAACCGAATCGCCTTGAAGCTCGCGCTCGCCACCAGCGTTGCCGCGTTTTCGCGGTACAGTCCCTGCCGTGATCGAAGCGTGCGCAGCTCGATCGAATCAACCTCGCGCGAGAGGACCTGCAGGCCAATCTCGATGTGCCCAGCGGGCAGTTTCAGAAGGCGCACGATGGCGGCTACCTGCCAGCCCGCCGCTGGAGATTCTTCGGTCACGGCTACAATGTCCCTGAGTCGCAAACGCTGCGTCGACGTATTGGGCACCACGCAGCGAAAGCCGGTGTCGCTGCGATCCCGCAAATGCCAAAACTGCAAATCAAGCCGCGTCGCCTCCGGGGGCAAATCGCGACGCAAGCGCTTCATGGTTGAGTCTTTTAGCGTGCCTAGCGTCTCGATTTCCAGAGCATCGGCGTACTCATAACTTTCGCCTTCGAGGCTCGCCGCCAGCATGCCGGGTTCGAACGAAATCGCTACGGCTACCTTGCTGACGCTATAGGTCGCGGCCACTCTACCGTGATCGTTATTGCGGGCGCTCGCTCGCGTCAGCGGCTTGAATTCAGGATCGATGCGCAGAACGGCGCTGCGTAACGAGAGCAACGGATTTTGCGACAGCGACCCACCCAGTGTCACATTACGACCACCGTCTTCGGATTCGACTTGATCGAGCCAGGCCAGCGCCCGCGCGTGAATGGCCGTGGTGTCGCAGTACAGGTATTGGCCGCCCTGCGGCACCGAATGCCGTGGCACCAGTCCGTCGGATCCTGCGAGATTGATCGCAAATCCACTCTCGTTGGCAGGGCGGGCAGTGAGTTTCAGATCATGCGTGAATTCCTCAATTTTTTTGAACAACGCGTTGATCTGCGACGGCGTGTAGCCGCCGGCATTTCCAAGTCGCAACAAGGTCAGCGCAGCGAACGCGCGCGCCGGGTAGCTCGTCTGCCCCGTGCTCGGGTCGGCGACAACGACGTGATCTACGCCCAGATCGCAGGCTTTGCGGAATACCTGATGGGTTTCAATCCAGATCGCCGGTATCCACTCTTCATGGCGGTACAAGCGATAACGGTAGGCCATCGCGCGGAATTGAAAAAAACGAATCGCAACGCGCGCAAATTCGGACGCCGAGCGCCCCGCCACCGACGCCGTTTCCATCATCAGAATCAGGCGATAGGCGTCGGCAAAGCGCATCGCCCAGTCGTAGCCGGTATCCCACAAACGCTCCCGCAGCGAATGCGATTGCAGTGACGCTGCAAGGTAGTCGCGCTCCAGACGAATGGTCATCGTCTCAGTACGAACGTCTAGTTCAAACAGCGGCGCCGGGTTCAGGTTGGCGTGTTGTTCGGTGTCGTTCATGAATGCGCGCAGCTGCGCGCACACCGTATCCGACGCTGTGAAAATGTCGCGATCCAGTGACGCGACGAATTTTCGCGCGTTACCGACTGAACCCAAAGGTCGCGAATCGGTCAGATTATTTAGCCAACGGAGCATTTTTTGTCGGTCTTGTTTCTTGTCTTGCGGTGATTTTTACGTCTCACCCGCGCAATTGCATTTTTTAATCAAATCGTAGAATACCGCTCCATCCCTGCTGCGGCAAGAAAAAGCGGGCAACCCGCCACCACGGGCGGTACAGCCCGCCCACAATTGCCGCGATTTTTCACTTTGCTATGGATTTCATGTCATGAATATGGTTAAACCCTCGGTTCTCGCCAGCGCACTTTTTTTCTCTTTCCTTGGTGCCAGCGCCATCGCTCAAGGCGGCTCGTCGACCGCAGCGGCATCGATGGGTGCACCCACCGCCCTGAAAACGATTGATCGAAAAGTCGGCGACGGCGCGCTCGCCGAGAGTGGCGCACCGATTAACGTTCACTACACCGGGTACCTTTGGAATGCGACTGCGCCAGACAACAAGGGTGCCAAATTTGATTCGTCGATTGAGCGCAAAGTGCCGTTTGGCTTCATTCTTGGCGCGGGCCGCGTGATCAAGGGCTGGGACGAAGGCGTCGTCGGCATGAAAGTCGGCGGACAGCGCACACTCATCATCCCACCGGATAAGGGCTACGGCGAGCGCGGTGCGGGCGGCTCAATTCCCCCGAATGCGACGCTGGTATTCGACGTTGAACTGATTTCGGTGATTGGCAAAACGATGAATGTGTCTGGCGAGCCGTCGGCCTACGTTCCCGCCGCAAAAAAATAAGCAATCAGCATCATGAAAAATCCGGGCGCTGTTGCCATTCATCGCGCAGACTATCGCGCACCAGCGTTTTGGATTGATCGCGTCGATTTGCAGTTTGATCTTGATGCCACGAACACGCGCGTGACGTCCACACTCGCGTTGCGGCGCAACCTGCAGCCGGGCGCTAGCGACACGCTGGTATTAAACGGCGATAGCCTCATGCTCGAATCGATTTTGCACAATGGGCATGCATTAACGGTCGCAGACTACCGTCTCGATTCAGACCGCATCGTGATCAATGCCAGTGCGTTTTCCTACGCGGGCGATGCGAGCACACTCGTCATCGTCACACGCTTCAATCCTTCTGCGAACCTTGCGCTCGAAGGGCTGTATGTGACCAACGGCACGTTCTGTTCGCAATGCGAAGCTGAAGGCTTCCGCCGCATCACCTATTTCCCGGATCGGCCAGATGTGCTGGCTGAATATCGTGTCACGATTCGCGCGGACAAGGCGCAATTTCCGGTGTTGCTCTCGAACGGTAACCTCGTCACTGAGGCTGATTTGAGCGATGGTCGCCATGAGGCCGTATGGCACGACCCGCACAAAAAGCCCTCGTATTTGTTCGCGCTAGTGGCTGGAAAAATCGATAAATTAGTCGACCATTTCGTCACGGCGTCTGGCCGCAATGTGTTGCTCGAAATTTATTCGACGAGCTCGAATCTGCCGCGCTGCGCCTGGGCCATGGATTGCCTGAAAGCTGCGATGCGCTGGGACGAAGCGGCCTATGGTCGGGAGTACGATCTGGATCGGTTCATGATCTACGCGGCAGACGACTTCAACATGGGTGCGATGGAAAACAAGGGGTTGAATATTTTCAACTCGCGCTACCTGCTCGCCGACAAGGACACCGCGACCGACGCTGATTTTCAGGTCGTCGACGCTATCGTCGCGCATGAATATTTTCATAACTGGAGCGGCAATCGTGTGACTTGCCGTGACTGGTTTCAACTCTCGTTGAAAGAAGGTTTCACAGTCTTCCGTGAGCAGCAATACTCAGCATTTCGCGGCTCCCCCGCCGTCGTCCGCATCGAGGAAACCGCCTTCATGCAGTCGCGCCAGTTCGCGCAGGACGCGGGCCCCATGGCGCACCCGATTCGCCCGGACGAATACGAAGCGATAGACAATTTCTACACCGTCACTGTGTACGAAAAGGGTGCGGAAGTCATTCGCATGCTGCACACACTGCTGGGCGCAGAGGCATACCGAAAAGGTACTGATCTGTACTTTTTGCGACATGACGGCACAGCTGCCACCTGCGATGATTTCGTGAAAGCGATGGAAGATGCGAGTGGCGCTGATCTCACGCAATTCAAGCGCTGGTACAGTCAGGCGGGGACGCCTACGATCAACTTATCGGACGCGTTCGATGTGGCCGCCAAACGCTACACGTTGACAGTCGAGCAATCCGTGCCCGCGACGCCGGGACAACCCAGCAAACTACCAATGGTGATCCCGTTGTCAGTAGCGCTCGTGCAAAGCGACGGTGCGGTGTCACATTCGCAGGTTCTGGGCGTCACCGAAGCGCGGCAGGAGTTCCAGTTTGACGATATCGCGGTCAAGCCCGTACCGTCGTTACTGCGCGGTTTCTCTGCGCCGGTTAAGGTGTCGTTTGCCTACAGCGATGACGAACTTGCGATGCTGGTCGCGAAAGACAGCGATGGCGTCGTTCGTTGGCAAGCGTTGCGCGAGCTTTTCTTCCGCGCGTTTAATGGTGCGAAGCGCGCCGAGCCATCGCTATCGCCATCGGCATCGGCCTTGCATACGGCCATCAACGCCCTCCTCGCCGATCATCAAACTGACCCGGCATTGATTGCACAAATGCTCACGTTCCCGAGTCATGCTGAACTCGCTGATCGTGAGGCGGTGATTGATGCGCTGGCGATTGCCGACGCTCGTGACGCCGTGATGATGGGCCTCGCGACGGCCAATTTTGCCGCGATGATTGGTCGATATGAAGTCGAGCGATCTGTTTTGGCTGCTCCACGATCTGAGCCCGCAGATGCACTGTCTGCGCACGCAGAAGCACGATCCGCGTCTGCAGATACGCCCTACTCAATGCAAGCCGAAGCGGTGGCGCATCGCTCGCTGGCCAATACCTTGCTCGCCTTGATCAATGTGACTGGCGGCGAGGCGGGCCAGGCGCTTGCGCTCATCGCGTGGACCGACGCTGACAATTTGACGGATGTAATGGGTGCGATGTTTGCTCTGCGCGATCAGCCATGCGCTTCGCGTGACACGATGTACGCGGCGTTCCATGACGCATGGTTAAACGATCTATCCATGCTGAATCGCTGGTTCCAGATGGAGGCGTGTGCAAATCGTGCCGACGGCGCGGCGCTCGCGCGAGTCCGCGAACTGTTGACGCATCCAAAATTCGACGGCAAAAATCCGAATCGCGTTCGCGCTGTTGTGCATGCGTTCGCGGATCAAAATTGGCGTGGCTTTCATGCACCCGACGGCGCTGGCTACGCGTTTGTTGCAGAACAAATCCTGCGCTATGACGCACAAAATCCTTCACTCGCTGCGCGATTCTGCGACCCCTTTTTGCGCTGGCACAAATGCGCCGAGCCGCAACGCGGATTGCAGAAAACGCAACTCGAAAAGCTCGTCGCACACGTGGCGCTGTCGCCCAATGTGGGCGAGTTGATTGAGAAGGCCCTGAAGGCGGGTACCCCGGCACCGTAGATTCGCCGCAACAACTGCGGAACTTGGCATTCCGTCGGAAATAGTTGCGGCCTAGAATCTGGGCATGAGCACCAAAGCCTACCCCTCCATCCGCATGCGCCGACTGCGTCGTGATGCGTTCAGCCGCAACATGGTTCGCGAGACCACCCTGTCTGCCGCCAATCTGATCTGGCCCGTGTTTGTGATCGAAGGCGAGCAGCGAACGCAGGCGATTGCTTCGATGCCAGGAGTCGAGCGCGTGTCCATCGACATCTTGATTGAGCGTGCGCGCGAGGCCGCGTTACTTGGTGTAGGCGCCATCGCGCTGTTCCCAGTCATCGAGTCCGCAAAAACGCCATTCGCCGAAGAGGCCTATAACGACAATGGCCTCGTCCCGCGCGCCGTTCGTGCGCTCAAAGCCGCCGTGCCCGACATCGGCATCATCACGGATGTCGCGCTCGACCCGTATACCTCGCACGGACAGGACGGCATCATGGACGAAACGGGTTATTTGATTAACGACGAAACGGTCGCCGTTCTCGTGAAGCAAGCTTTGACGCATGCCAGGGCGGGTGTAGATTTCGTCGCGCCGTCGGACATGATGGACGGTCGTGTCGGCGCGATTCGCTCCGGCCTCGACGGCGCGGGCTTCATTCAAACCAAAATCATCGCCTACAGCGCCAAATTTGCGAGCGCTTTTTACGGTCCGTTCCGTGACGCCGTCGGCTCTGCGGGTAATCTGGGCAAGAGCAGCAAAGAGACCTACCAGCTCGATTTCGCCAACAGCGACGAAGCAATCCGCGAATGCGCGCTCGACGTTGAAGAAGGTGCCGACATGCTCATGGTGAAGCCGGGCTTGCCCTACCTCGACATCCTCTCCAGGGTCCGTGACCAATTCAAAATGCCAGTCGCTGTCTATCAGGTGAGCGGCGAATTCGCGATGCTGAAAGCCGCGTCTGCCAACGGCTGGCTCGACTATAAAAATTGCCTGATGGAAACGCTGATTTGTTTCCGCCGCGCAGGCGCATCGGCCATTCTGACTTATGGCGCGGTGGATGCAGCGCGCTGGCTGCGGGACGAAAAGTC